>NZ_JADBQL010000022.1:0-61274 GCF_014895905.1 Enterobacter cloacae complex sp. P15RS
TTATCAGTTCCTTCTGTTAATGGTTTTTATGTTCTGGTCCTGTCAGGGCTTCACGACTCCGGCGCGTCCGGTGGCGTTTTTGCCGCCCCGCAGTTCCAGTTAATCACCGGCCCGTCGCCGCTGATGATCTGTGCCCCCTGAAGGTTTATCGCCGTACCGTTCAGGAAGATGCCGCCGTCCTGCGTCAGTACCAGCCTGGCCTGGCCACAGACCAGCTCAAGATGTTCTCCGGCGCTGTAGACCGCCACTTTCCCAGCACTTTCCCTACGAGTTTTTCCCACCGTGAAGTTGACGTTTTCCCCCACGCTGACGTCATACCCTTTACCAACCAGAAGGGATTTCTGAATACCGACCTGCGAGGACTGCATCAGCGCCACGGAGGTATTCATCACCCCCCCTACAGTGGTCTGATATGCCACCCCTACGCTCAGGGCGCGAACGATACCCACCGTTTCTGCTTGATTCAGCCCGACGGTGACAGACTGGTTCTGCCCGATGGTTTCCTGCTGGTTCTGTACCACCGTCTGGGTCTGATTCTGCTTAACGGTAATCACCTGATTGGCACCGATAGTTTCTGTATGATTCACCTTCACATCGGTGGTGCGGTTGTTCAGCACCTCGGTGTCCATGTTTTTCTGCGCATGGATATAGATCTGCTCATTGTCTGTCGCATCCTCAAACCGCAGTTCATTAAACCCGCTGCCTTTATAGGTTTTCGAGCGGATGGTCATCTGTGTTTTCGTGCCCGGCAGACGTCCCGGGGAGCGGTTATTCTCGTGGTAAGCGCGCCCCATAATAATGGGCTGGTCCGGGTCGCCATTGAGAAAGTCGACAATCACTTCCTGACCCACTCGCGGAATGGCTAGATTGCCGAAGCCCGTTCCCGCCCATGCCTGCGACACCCGCACCCAGCACGAACTGTCCTCGTTCGCATTGTTATAGCGGTCCCAGGCGAACTTCACCCGCACGCGACCGTATTCATCGCAGAAAATTTCCTCGCCTTCCGGCCCCGTTACCGTCGCGGACTGAGGACCATCCACCCGGGGTTTAGGCAGCGGCGCAGAATGCCATGTTCTGTCTGCCGGTATCACATGAACCTGATTTTTGAGCGTGGTGCCTTCACCCGTGGAACCCGGCACAGCCTGTGGCTGTTCGCCGCGCATATCGCAGCTCACTACCTGCCATGTGGTATTCAGGCTTTCCAGCGGATGCCCCGTCATCGTAAAGCGCATCCCCGGCCATAACTTCGGTGAGCCTGTATTGCACAGGGCTGTCTCAGCACCGTTACGCAGACCTGCCACCTGCCTGCGGACAAATTCCTGACCGTGCTGCTCATCCTTGAAACGCCCCGGATAGTCAAAGATTTCGTACTGGTCACGCTGCCAGCCGATATTTTCTCCGGCATGATCAAATCGCCCGCGCCATTTTGGTCGTTTAAACGTGTAATCCTGCGAGACCACAGAGGAAGGACGAACCTGGAAACTGTGACTGAACTGGTCAATATGGTCGGTGGTCGTCCCGGAAGACTTATCCGGGTTATACGGGATTTCTATAGGATCAGGGAGGTATGCCACGTTATCAGCAAGAATAAGCCACTGACTGACACCATCGTCAGCATACTCTTCATAAAAAAAGATACCCTCCTCCGCCATCAGCCGGAGCAGGAAATCATAATCCGTTTCGCCATACTGGACACAGAATTCACGCGACGGATGGGCATCTCCCAGCAGAGGGCTGTACTCGGTCACGCCATTCTCGCCCAGCAGCGTGGTGATAATGGTTTCGATATCCTGATTCTGAAAACTGCGAAAATTCTGCCTCAGGGCGCTGCGCCAGAACGGGGGGTGAATTTCCAGCCAGTAATCGGTCCGCTGACCGTCTGACTCTCCCCGGCTGAAGCCGGTAACAATACCTTTCACGTGGCGAAGAAGAGATTCTCCTTCCCAGATTTTCAGGCTGGCGGTTTTTTCCGTCACCATCTCATGACTCAGGGAGGTGAAGTATTCACTGGATACGCTCACGTCAATGCGAAAAAGGGAAGAAAGCGACTCGTTCAAGCAAAAATCGACCACCGGGAACATATTCGATGGGAGCCCTTCAATATCCAGCGTAAAACGCAGTCCTTGTGACGACATAGCAACCTTCCTGATCCTACAAAATATTAAGGCACTCCATAAAACGAAGTGCCTTTCATGCTAAAAAGATTACGCTTCCAGCGGGGCCCGCCAGTCGTCAGCACCGGAAGTACCCGCAGTAACGTGCTCCCATTCGATCTTACGATAAGCTAAAGACACTTTAATTAGTTGGGTGAATTCACGCTTTTCCGCATCCTGGCAGTGCGGCATAGTGCAGTCGATATCCACAATAGTGGAGTCAGTAAGGCGGGTGGTGAAGAAGTGCTCCTGCTTCCCTTCAACAGACGTTCTGTACCAGTGCAGTTCTGTCTTTGGCAACATTTCTCCAGAAGCCAGCGCGTTATATAACAACGGAACTGATTTATTCAGTGCAACGGTGAAAATAAACGGCTTATGTGCGCGCTGCCCAGCAGGCTGACCGGATTGAGGATCGGTTGGTACTGTGACAGTATGCTGAAATTCCTGTACCAGCATCTCATCTTCATGCCCCTGAACGTAGATATTACCCACAGATTCCGCAGTAAACGCGCCCTGTGTAATATTTCCCTGGGTCTTGCCGGTAATAGAGATATAGCACGGTGTTGGCATTTGCAAACTCCTTTACAATTTTGATTACATATAAATAACAGTTATTTGCTGAAGAACACATCATCAGTATCAATTAATCACTCAACTCATTAACACCTGACAAATATTATCCAGCACCCATAACCACTGTATGATTGATAAAATAAGACACAAGTATCACCCGAGTAATACTAATAACTCACTTGATGCCCCGCAATAGTAGGGAATCGGACCTATAAAAAACAAACCATCGCATAAGCAAGAATCCACACCTTCCATGCGTCGCAGCCTGAAAATCATTGAAAAAGAGAAAGGCAAGTCTCTAAAAAATGCATGACCTTTACTCAAAGCTCTCCTTTAAAATTCATTTGAGTATCTAACAACAGCCAAGTAATATACATGATATGGATCACGCAAAATTATTTTCAATGATCTATCTTTGGAAAGACATCACAAACAAAAACAGTGCACACACCAAAGATATCAATGATAAGCTACTGAAAAACAAACAATTAAGACTTGTTATCGCAGTTTTCTCTTATTTATTATCATTGAAATGAATTAATCGAAGCAATTAAATAATGGGAATCTATTATACCACTCGGTTTGCCAATATATTATTCACAAGGATTATATTCATATGAATAGCAAAAAAAACGATGGAAGCGTTGCCCCAAAAGAGAGAATTAATATCCGTTACGTACCCAAAACGGATGGTCAGCAATCCGAGATCGAACTTCCGCTCAACCTGTTAATCACGGGCGACACGGGAAAATCGGACAACTCATCTTTAGATGAGAGACATGCTGTCTCCGTTAACAAAAACAATTTCAATTCGGTTATTTCCGAGACAGGAATAAATCTGAATTTTAATGTCAAAAACCGGCTCAGCGAAACACCTGATGACGAGCTATGTGTCCACATGGATTTGAAATCGCTGGATGATTTTTCTCCCGACAGCATCGCAAAGCAAGTGCCCGAATTGAAGAAGCTTCTGGATCTGCGTGAAGCGCTGGTCGCACTTAAAGGTCCGATGGGAAATATCCCGCAGTTCCGCGCGCAGCTTCAGGCATTGCTGGAGAACGAAGAAACTCGCGAACAGCTTCTCAAAGAACTGGATATTGTTAACAAGTAAATCTAAACAGGGAGGTATTTAGTATGTCTTTACAGGAAGAAACTCTCGTTGCCGACCATGCAAAACAGCACAGCGAGTCTACCTCACTGCTGGACCAAATCATGGCGCAGACTCGTATTCAGCCGGAATCAGAAAGCTATGATATCGCCAGACAGGGCGTAACCGCATTTATTGCCAGTATTTTGCAGGGAAACCATCAGGAAGAACCCATTAACCGGTTTGCCATCGACAGTATGATTACTGAAATCGATGAAAAGATGAGCAACCAGATGAATGAAATAGTTCATTCAGATAAATTTCAGCGCGTGGAATCCTTCTGGCGTTCTCTGAAACTGCTGGTTGACCGCACCGATTTCCGTGAAAACATTAAAATCCATGTACTGCATGCAACGGAAGAAGAGCTGCTGGACGATTTTGAATTTGCACCAGAAATCACACAGTCTGGCTACTACAAACATGTCTATTCTTCTGGTTTCGGACAATTTGGCGGAGAGCCAGTGGCGGCGGTGATTGGCGCTTATGCGTTCAAAAACACCACGCCCCATCAGAAACTGATGCAATACGTTACAGCGGTCGGAGCTATGGCGCATGCGCCTTTTATTTCCGCTGCATCCCCAGAGTTTTTCGGTCTCAACTCATATACAGAACTGCCAAATATCAAGGATCTTTATGCCATTTTTGAGGGGCCAGCCTATTCAAAATGGCGTTCTTTGCGTGAATCCGATGATTCACGCTACCTGGGGTTGACTACCGTTCGAACCCTGCTCCGCCAGCCTTACTCCGCGACTGAAAACCCAACTAAGTTATTCAATTACAGAGAGGATGTAAGTCAGTCCCATGAACACTTCCTCTGGGGAAACAGTGCGTTTGCGCTTGCTTGCAACATCACGGACAGCTTTGCTAAGTACCGCTGGTGTCCGAACATTATCGGGCCGCAGAGCGGTGGTGCGGTAAGAGACCTGCCGGTACATTTGTTTGAAGCTATGGGACAAATTCAGTCCAAAATCCCGACAGAAGTACTGATTACTGACAGGCGTGAATACGAACTTGCTGAAGAGGGCTTTATCACCCTCACCATGCGTAAGGGCAGCGATAACGCGGCGTTTTTCTCCGCAAGTTCGGTGCAGAAAGCTAAAAAGTTTCCTAATACACCGGAAGGCAAAGCTGCGGAGACAAACTTCAGGCTGGGTACGCAGTTACCATACCTGTTTATCATCTCCCGCCTGGCGCACTATATCAAGGTTCTGCAACGTGAGCAGATTGGCTCATGGAAAGAACGCGGCGATCTTGAAAGGGAACTGAACACATGGATCCGTCAGTACGTTGCCGACCAAGAAAATCCGCCGGCAGAAGTTCGCAGTCGTAAGCCGCTCCGCGCTGTCAAAATTGAGGTTCATGATGTAGAAGGCGAACCAGGCTGGTATCAGGTGGCCCTCTCTGCACGTCCCCATTTTAAATACATGGGTGCAAGCATTGATCTGTCGCTTGTCGGACGGTTGGATAAGGAATGACCGTAATGTTACCGGGCCGGGGTAGATTTGCAGGTACGCTGTTTGAGCGTATCCGTAACGCTCATGCTGGGATGGAGCGCAAAACCAGCGCGACAACGCTCAGGCAGTCTATTTTCCAGAATCTGCAAAATATACTTAATACCCGGCACGGTAACTGTCAGGGCACGCCTGGCTTGGGCATCGTTGATTTCAATGACGCGGTCACCCCCACCACCGATTTTTATCAGGTAATCACGAACACGATCCGTGACTGTATTCTGCATTATGAACCTCGGATCTCCGCCGTCGAAGTATCCGCGGTCATGGCAGAGAGTAACACCCCGCTGGATTTGCGTTTTCATGTTGTAGCCACGCTGAACTTCGGGGGTATTAGAGATGCGATGGAATTCGACATGTCTATGAGTACTCACCAGCACTTCAAAATGGACTGACTGCTATGGCATTTGATGAAAGTTATTTCCGGCAGGAACTGGATTATCTTCGACAGCTGGGCAAAATGCTGGCAAAGGAAAAGCCGCAACTGGCCAGTTTTCTCGCAGAGAAAGAGGCCGACCCGGACATTGAGCGCCTTCTGGAAGGTTTTTCACTTCTGTCAGGAAAACTGAGACAAAAAATTGAGGACGAATTCCCGGAATTCACCTACAGCCTCATAAATCTGCTGTTGCCCAATTATCTCCGTCCGGTTCCCAGCATGACGGTGATAGAGTACACGCCGGATGTCCATAACCTGACCACAGAGATTCTGATCCCCCGGAATGAGACGGTGCTGTCCGCACCGGATAAAGACCATTCTTTTAACAATGTATTTACCCACGGGAACGAAGAGCAGGATCTATCTCTTTCGTGTACGTTTACCCTCTGCCGTGACGTATGGCTGCTGCCCGTCAGCATCAGCAATGTGGAAAATCATAGCAGCCATAAATATGGCGTAATTGATATAACTTTTGCAGTCAACCCGAACGCCGATCTAAGCAAAATAGACCTCAACAAGCTGCGCTTTTGGCTGGGAAATGATGATAACTATACCCGATATCAGCTTCATCTGTGGCTAAACGAGTACCTGCTGGATGCTGAAATCCTTGTCAATGAACAGCATATCGCTTTGCCTGATTTCATGCCGGTACCTGTCGGATTTGAAAAACAGGATACCCTTCTGCCGTGGCCGAAAAATACCTATAGCGGTTATCGTATCTTGCTGGAATATTTTTGTTTCCCGGAAGGTTTTTTCTTTTTTGACATCAAGGGGATCCGGCCTCTTCCAGCTAATTTGTCGGCCTCTGCTTTTACGCTGCGGTTGCGTTTTTCCCGTCCTTTGCCACTGGATATCAAGCTCCGTAATGATTCACTGCGCCTGTTCTGTACGCCGGCAGTTAATCTCTTCAGCCATCAGGCAGAACCCATCTCTCTTGATGAAACCAATCGTGAATATCCGCTACGCGCCAGCCGCAGATTTCCTGACGCTTACGATATTTTTTCTGTTTGTGATGTCTACAGTCAGAGCAAAGAGTCCCGCAGAGGCTCGCATAAGACAAAGGGAGATTTTTCTGTCAGCACACGTCCTGAACTGGCACAAGGCGTTTACCACTGGCCCAACTTTGAAAGTTATAACCACCAGGCGGAATATGGCCAGCATAATGAGGTCGTTTATTACCACCACAGGACAAAATCATCGCTGTTCCGGAAGGGGATGGATCATTCTCTTTCTTTTGTTCATGCGGACGGTAGCCAGCCGGAAAGCACATTACTAAAAAATGAAACTGTCTCAGTTTCCCTACTTTGCACGAATCGGGAACTCCCCACACATTTGCGCGTGGGAGACATTAATACCGCTACGGGGAAAAATGCAGCGGTGGTATCCCTTCGTAACGTGACACACCCGACACAGCCCCTTCCCCCCGTAGAGAATGGGAAGCTGCACTGGGCGCTTATATCCAGCGTCAGTCTGAACTATTTCTCACTGCTGGATAAGAACGCACTGGTTCAGGTTTTAAGAACTTATGACCGCCACGGAGCAGGAAGTCCTCAAAAAGCCCGTTTATCCCAGCTGAAACTGGATGCAATTCAACGTTTGGAGACTCATCCGGCAGACAGTCTTTTCAATGGCGTACCTGTGCGCGGACTGACATCAACCCTCTGGATCGATCCACGACCTTTTACCTGTGCAGGAGAGGTGTATTTGCTGGGCTCGGTACTGTCGCATTTCTTTTCTTTGTATGCCAGCGTCAATTCATTCCATGAACTGACCGTCGTTAATACTGAAAATCAGGAGACCTGGGAATGGCAGGAAAAAATGGGCCAGCACCCACTGATCTAAGCGAACCAGAAGCGTTTTCTTCAGCAAATATCCGCCGGTATAACTTCTTTACGCTGGCAGAAATACTGCGCAGGAAAAAATCGATTCCGGATCCCAACTTTCCTCTGCGGACAGAGCCCTCGCAGGAAGCGATTCTGTTTCATTCTGACAGCAGCATCGCGTTTCCTGGAAGTGACGTTAATCATCTGACTAAAAATCAGAATGATCAGTATGTGGTGACAACAGCATTTCTGGGACTCACTGGAAGCCAGTCGCCCCTGCCGGGCTATTACCTGGAAGATATGGCTTACGAAGCCGCACATGAAGGCAGCCCTGTTGCAGAACTTCTTGATCTGTTCAGCCATCGCTGGACGCAGTTTGTCTGGCAGATCTGGCGTAAATATCGCTATCACATCTGTTTTCGACATGGCGGCGTAGATGTTTTTTCCCAACGCATGTTCGCTCTGCTCGGCCTGGGAAGCCAGGAAGAGCGAAGTAAACTAACTGTTAATCACTGCAAAATGCTGGCCTATGCCAGCATACTGGCCAGTCCCGGACGTTCGCCAGAAGTGATCTGCAATCTCATCGCACACTGTTTCGATTTGCCCGACGTGACGTTACAGAGCTGGCAGTTACGCAAAATGGATATTCCCTCTGGTAAACAAAATCGTCTGGGTATGGTGGTAAAAAAAGGCCACCGCATTTCCGGGCAGAAATCCACGCTGGGCCGCAACTTCACTCTTGGGGCACGAGTACCTGACCGGAGCGGAAAATTTCTCTTATGCATCAATAACCTCTCACGGGAGCGCTTTCTTTCTTTTCTTCCCTCCGGTGAAAATTTTGAACCGTTATCCATGTTTGTTGCGTTCATCCTGCGCGACCAGCTTGCATGGGATCTCCGGCTGGGTTTGGCACCGGATCAGGCCGAAGGAATGCGGCTCGGGGACAAGAAAAACGCGCGCCTGGGCTGGACAAGTTTTATAGGCAAACCGGAAGAACAACCCTTCATAACGATTAAAGGCCGGGGATAAATAAACATTCATATGGAGCAGAGAATGCAGGAAGGAAAACAACAACACTCCCCAACCCTGTCCCTACAGGTCATTAACGGTAATGAGCTGGAGAGTGGACGTGCGGTGTCGGCCCTGTTCACCACCGATGGAGGTAGCGTCGGCCATGCAGAAAGCTGCCGCTGGTCAGTCCAGGATCGTGGAAACACTGTCAGCGAACAGGCATTTACCGTCATCTGGCACGACGGCGCATTCTGCATAAAGAGCCACTCGTCAGACATCGCTATTAACCAGGCGCCGGTGCCTGTCAACTCAGGTCTGGTACGTCTGCGTCAGGGCGACGAGATCCTGTTGGGATCTCTGACGCTAAAAGCTTTTTTGCATCAGGGAGAAATCATCAGTTATGACAAACAGATGGCAACCCCGGAAACCATTGTGATGAATCGCGATAACCTGGTGAATACCCTGCTTACAACTGACGGCCAGCCGCACTATCCAGGAATGTCCATACGACATGATATTGCCCAAACCGTCGCGCACGCATTTTCAACCGATCCCTTGCAGGTGCTACAGACCGAGTCACTGACTAATATGCCTGGAGCATACAATACCTCTCCCTCCAGCACGCCGCCAATGTCGGATGTAACCGAATCAGGGGGCATCGAGCATCGTTTTATGGATCTGCCGGCATCCGATGCTCAACAAAATACCGATGAATCAGGTGATGAATTTTTTCATGAGAATATGAACCATCGTCATCTTGCTCTTTCGCCGCTAATGAGAGGACTGGGCTGTTCGCTGTCCATCCGCAATTCACAGGAGGCCGATGACTTTCTGGAAGAAATTGGACGCGCCCTGCAAAAAGCCATCAAAGGTCTTCTCAACCTGCAACATCAGCAAAATAGCCTGTCGGATAAGCATCTGCGGCCTCTGGAAGATAACCCGCTACGCCTCAACCTTGATTACGATACGGCACTCAGCGTGATGTTTGCCGAAAATAGAAGTCCGGTACATCTTGCAGCGCCTTCCGCGATTGAAGAGAGCCTGCGCAATATTCATCACCATGAGCAGGCTAATCAGGCAGCCATAACCGAAGCATTACGCATCATGCTGGATGCCTTTTCTCCCGCCAGCCTGATGCGCCGTTTCGTCCAGTATCGCCGCAGCAATGAACAGCGCCAGGAAATGGACGACGCTTGGGCATGGCGCATGTACAGCAGTTATTACGAAGAGCTGGCATCCAGCCGTCAGCAGGGATTCGAAATGTTGTTCAGCGAAGTCTATGCCCAGGTTTACGATCGCGTACTACGTGACAAACAACGAGCATCAGAAGAATGAGATGGCGTAACGCAGTGTTTTACGCCGCTATGTCGTTACTGCTCGGGGCGATAACGGGTTGTGAAATGACGAAGAAAATCGGAAAAGTCATCACCGATCCAGGAATCCAGGTCGGCAGCCTGGCTACCCAACCTTCAGAGCTAACAATAACGCTGTTAACTGAGCCGGACACCAATCTCAACGGTAGCGGTGAAGCGACGCCGATAGATCTCCAGTTGATTTATATGAGCGACGATTCGAAGTTACAGGCTGCCGATTACGATCTGGTCGCCACTTCACCACTTCCTGATGTGTTGGGAAAAAACTATATCGACCATCAGGATTTCACGTTGTTGCCAGACGCCATCAAAACGCTGCAACCAATACAACTGGATGAAAAAACGCAGTTTATTGGAATCGCCGCCTATTTTTCAAGCGATCAGACAACTGAATGGAAGCAACTCGAAGCGGTAGAGAGTACCGGTCACCGTTACCGCATGCTGGTACACGTACGCCAGAGCAATATTGAGATAAAGAAGGAGGATTACTGATTATGGCGACAATGAAAAATAAAGTGGTCTGGCAGGAAGGGACGTTTGTCCAGCCCCAGCATTTTCAGCAGCAGCAACGTTATAACGACTATGTGCTCACGCATCGACTAAACGCGCAGGTTGAATTTGCATGGGGGTTTACCGAACTGTCGATTAACACTGAACTCCTGGCCCAGGGCAAGATCGCCCTCGACAGAGCCGAAGGCTGTATGGCTGATGGCACAGTATTCAGTCTTCCGGAACAGGATTATCTGCCTCAGCCATACCAGCCCGGCGATCTGTCCCGTCCGGGAAGCCATGACATTTTCCTGGCGCTTCCCGTTATCAGTGATGTGATTAATGAAATTGAAGGCCACTATAGTTCAGGGCAAACACAAGGACGCTATCGCCTGAACCGCGCAGACGTACGCGATTTGCATACCGATGGTGGTGAATCGCGACAGCTTGAGCTGGCTCAGCTTGCTCCCAGAATCATGAGTGGAGCAGAGGATCTGAGCGCATATACAGTACTACCGTTGTGCCGAATCCGTGAAAGGCTGGCGAATGGTGAACTGGATGTTGATTCTCATTTTATTCCTACCTGTCAGGCTATTCGCGTCAGCCCGGTGCTACAGAACGTCATCGGTGAGTTCCAGGGACTTATCAGTAATCGCGCCGACGATCTGGCAAAACGTATCGGTTCTCCAGAACAGAGCGGTATCGCCGATATTGCCGAATTTATGATGTTACAACTGCTCAACCGCAGCCGGATGCGTTTCACCCATCGTTCGTATCTCCACACTCTGCATCCGGAAACGGTTTACCTCGATCTGGCGATGTTACTGGGCGAACTGATGACATTTACAGATTCCAGCCGCCAGCCTTGTCCGCTGGAGGTTTACAATCACCGTGATTTAACGACCACATTCAAAACAGTGATCCCAGAACTACGCCGGGCGCTGAATACGGTACTGACGCCGCGCGCACAGAACCTGCCTCTGAGGTTCAACGATGGTATTTGGATGGCCACGGTCAACGATCCTTCATTGCTACAGACCGCCACGTTTATTCTTGCCGTTCGGGCCCGGATACCACATGACAAACTGCGGGTTCAGTTTATTCAGCAGTCAAAAGTTTCATCATCCTCCCACATTCGTAATGTCGTTAGCGTACAGGTTCCGGGAATACCTCTTCGTTCACTGACAGCGGCCCCTCGCCAGTTACCCTACCATGAGGGTTACGTTTACTTTGAACTGGATAAAGCAACGCCAGCCTGGCAGGACGTTAAAAAAGCCGGTGCTTTCGCATTACATATTTCCGGACAGTTCCCGGATTTAGATCTCCAGCTCTGGGCAGTCAGAGGATAAGCCATGAGCGATTTATCCCTTACTTCGCTGGAAAACGAGATGGACAGTTCTGGTCGTCAGTATCGCCTGTCGCTACGTGGCAATAGCCTAAATCCGATGGTCGACGCCGCTACACCACTGCTGGGGATGGTAATGCGCCTGCAAAATATGCACAGCCAGACGATGCCGGAACATCTGTTCACTCAGGTCGTCGCCGATATACAGGCGGTTGAGCAGTCACTTCAGGAACAGGGGTACGAGCCCGGCGTTATCGTCTCGTTTCGTTACATCCTATGTACGTTTATTGACGAAGCAGCGCTGGGCAATGGCTGGTCGAACAAGAACGAATGGATCAAACAATCGCTGTTAGTGCATTTCCATAATGAAACCTGGGGCGGAGAGAAGATATTTATCCTGTTGGAACGCCTGATTCGTGAGCCAAAACGCTATCAGGATCTACTTGAGTTTCTTTACCTGTGCTTTTCATTAGGTTTTCGTGGTCGTTACAAGGTTGCGGCCTCAAATCAGGACGAATTTGAGCAGGTTTACCGGCGTCTGCACCATGTCCTGCACCCAATGCGTGGCGAGGCGCCATCCCCGTTGCTGCATCAGGACAAAAAACATCAAGGCGGACTCTACAGACTGAACCAGCGTCTGACCATCAAACACGTATTTTTGGGCGGGCTAGCCGTCCTGGTGCTTTTTTATCTCTTTTATCTACTGCGCCTTGACGCCCAGACGCAGGACATCCTGCAACAGTTAAATAAGTTACTCCGATAAGGATATCCCATGATCCAGATTGATTTGTCCACGCTGGTAAAAAGACTGAACGCCTTTTCAAAACAGGCGCTGGAAGCGGCTGCGCTGGAGTGCATGAACCAGCAGGCGTCTGAAATCACCACCAGCCACGTACTGCTGCAAATGCTGGGCACCCCACGTAGCGACCTGCGGGTCATAACAGAACGCGCAGGTATAAACCATGATGAGCTTCGCAAAGCGTTGACGGCTGAAAACTGGCCTCAGACACGTACGTCCGACAGCTACCCGGCGTTTTCTCCCATGTTAGTCGAATGGCTGAAGGAGAGCTGGCTGCTGGCCTCTGCTGACATGCAAGAGACAGAGCTGCGGGGCGGTACTCTTCTGCTCGCCCTGCTTCATTCTCCTTTGCGCTACATACCGGCGACGGCTGCCCGCCTGTTAACCAATATTAATCGCGACCATTTGAGACAGAATTTTACGCAGTGGACCAGTGAATCAGCAGAATCGATAGCGCTGCGCGATGCAGGTTTCTCACCTACCAGCGAAGCAAATTTAACTGACAGCGGGCTTGCACGCTATACGAAGAACATGACCGAAGACGCCCGTAACGGCAGACTCGATCCCGTACTGTGCCGTGATAATGAAATTGACCTGATGCTCGATATTCTTTGTCGCCGTCGCAAGAATAACCCTGTAGTCGTAGGTGAAGCAGGCGTTGGCAAAAGCGCGCTGATTGAAGGACTGGCGTTACGCATCGTTGCCGGCCAGGTACCGGAAAAGCTGCGCCACTGCGAAATCATGACGCTGGATCTCGGTGCATTGCAGGCAGGCGCATCGGTAAAAGGGGAATTCGAAAAACGCTTTAAAGGGTTAATGGCAGAGGTTCTACAGTCCCCAAAACCCATCATCCTGTTTATTGATGAAGCCCATACGCTGATAGGTGCAGGTAACCAGCAAGGCGGGCTGGATATTTCCAATCTGCTTAAACCCGCTCTGGCTCGCGGCGAACTGAAAACCATCGCGGCCACCACCTGGAGCGAATACAAAAAATACTTTGAAAAAGACGCTGCGCTGTCCCGGCGTTTTCAGCTTGTAAAGGTCAGTGAGCCGACGGCGACAGAAGCTACCATCATTTTGCGCGGCCTGGCGACGGTGTATGAGCAGTCGCACGGTGTACTCATTGATGATGACGCACTACAGGCGGCAGCAACCCTGAGTGAGCGTTATCTTTCCGGACGCCAGTTGCCGGATAAGGCCATAGACGTACTGGATACCGCCTGCGCCCGCGTGGCGATTAACCTCTCTTCACCCCCGAAGCAAATCTCGGCGCTGACGACACTATGCCACCAATATGAAGCGGAAATTCGCCAGCTCGAGCGGGAGATTCGTATCGGCCTGCGTACGGACAGCGCGCGAATAGATGAGGTCCATACGCAGTACGAAACGGCACAGGCAGAACTTCTGGCGCTTGAAGACGCATGGCGTCAGCAACAAACGCTGGTACAGGAAATTATCGCTCTGCGTCAGGCGCTGCTGACGAAAGTTGCAGTAGCGGATGACAACGATGTACAGCCGGAAACTCAGGCAAATGCCAATGAGGGCGAAAAAAATGACGCGGTTTCAACATCTCCAGTAGAACGCCTTATCGCCCTAAGCGATGAGCTAAATGCCCTGCACCATACACAGCTGCTGGTCTCACCTCATGTGGACAAAAAACAGATTGCCTCCGTTATTGCCGAATGGACAGGCGTTCCCCTCAACCGTCTGTCGCAGAATGAAATATCCGTCATCACCGATCTGCCTTACTGGTTGGGAGACACGATTAAAGGACAGGAACTGGCCATTAAGCATTTGCATAAACATCTGCTGACCGCACGGGCGGACTTGCGTCGACCCGGACGACCACTCGGCGCGTTTCTGCTGGCAGGCCCCAGCGGCGTTGGCAAAACCGAGACCGTGTTGCAACTGGCAGAGCTTCTCTATGGAGGGCGTCAGTATCTCACCACCATCAATATGTCGGAGTTTCAGGAGAAACACACCGTTTCGCGTCTGATTGGCTCACCGCCGGGCTATATCGGCTATGGCGAGGGTGGTGTACTGACCGAAGCTATCCGTCAGAAACCGTACTCTGTCGTGTTGCTGGATGAGGTAGAAAAAGCCCATCCAGATGTACTCAATCTGTTTTATCAGGCATTCGACAAGGGGGAATTGGCCGATGGTGAAGGCCGGATTATTGACTGCAAAAACATTGTGTTCTTCCTGACCTCCAACCTTGGCTATCAGGTTATTGTCGAACACGCTAATGATCCGGAAAGCATGCACGAAGCCCTGTATCCGGTGCTGGCGGACTTTTTCAAACCGGCGCTGCTGGCACGAATGGAGGTCGTTCCTTATCTTCCACTGACGCGAGAAACGCTGGCCACCATTATCGCCGGAAAACTTGGCCGTCTGGAGAGAGTACTGCGCTCACGCTTTGATGCAGAAGTTGTCATTGAACCGGAAGTGACGAACGAAATTATGAGCCGCATCACCCGCGCTGAAAACGGAGCCCGCATGCTGGAGTCGATCATCGATGGTGAAATGTTGCCTCCGCTCTCTCTGCTGTTGCTACAGAAAATGGCGGCAAACATAACCATTACACACATCACGCTCAATGCGAAGGATGGCGTATTTGTTGCAGATGTCAGAGATGCTCCGGATAGCACCTTCATGAAGGATGAAGATGCCGTATGAGTATTCCGCTGAACAGGCTGTTATTTATGCTGTTGTTGGCATCATCTGCGCATGCCAGTGATAAACCGGATGCGCAAAGTACGCTTTCCTCCATGGGCACCTGTCGTCGTGAACCCGCTGCGCTGGAAAGGCTTGACTGTTACGACCGCATTCTGACGCCGCAAACGTCCGGCTTTGAAGGGGCGCTGGTCAAAGCCCGTTATGAAGGTGAAGCGTGGAAACGCGCCTTTGAGCAGGAAAAGCAGCGGGCGGATAACTCAACATCGCTAATGATGACCCGCATGGAGGGTGAAAATCCTACTGTCATTATTACCACTCCAGCGCTGGGTAACATACCACCACGCCCGGTGCTGATGTTCAGTTGCGTGGATAACATCACCAGGATGCAGGTCGCGCTGACGCATTCACTTAAAAAAAACGACCTACCTGTGACGCTCAGTACGGATACTGCTCAGCTCCGTTCACACTGGTTCATTCGTGAAAACGGAATGCTGTTAGAAGCCAGTCGGGGATTGCCCGGCATCGACGAGATCAAGTGGCTTTTCGGTGCCAGTAAGCTGACTGTCGATATGGGAACCGAAAGCGTCACCGGAAAACTGACCTTTAATATCAGCGGGCTGGCGCAGACCATTGCCCCATTGCGGGAAGCCTGCCACTGGGCTGGATAATAATAAGGAGCACGTCAAAATGGATTTGCATAACCCGGAAACCTGGCTGGCAGCACTTCTAGCTCCGCTGCCGCAAGAAAAGCTGGCGGAAGGCCTGCGCGATGATGACCCACAGTGGGAATACATCGATACAGAGATCGCCAGACTGGGATCGTTGGCGCACGGCCAGGTTGATATTGCGGCTCTTCAGCAACAGGGGCTGGAGCTACTGGCAACCCGCAGTAAAGATTTTCGTCTGATGGCCCATCTTCTCAGAACCCTGCAACACGCGGGGGATCACCTGCTGGCAATCACGCTGCTGGTACATTACGTATCCAGCTATTGGGCTACGGCATGGCCACAAAATCTGGCGCATAAAAAACGCTTCGCCACGCAGGTAATTAAACGTTTTGAACCCGGCATCAACAGCGTTGCGAAACAGGCTGACAGTACAATGAATAATTCGCTGTCCGGAGAGCTGGCGCATCTTGCTCAACTCTGGCACGAAAATAATCTCCCCGAGCTGGCTACGGCAACGGACAACCTGTCCTACCTGTACCAGCAAGCATTCCGTGATATTACCCCGCCAATTGCTGCTCCCGAATCCATACCCTCTCAGGATTCACTGATGCAGGGGGTCAGTAATTCCACCCAATCCCGGACGATAAACGCTGCGCCGATTGTCAATATTAACAGTCACGACGATAAAGCATGGCGTGATACGTTGATGAATGTTGCCAGCATTTTATGTGACCGTCAGCCGGACAGCCCGGCGGGTTACCGCCTGCGCCGCCATGCCCTGTGGCAAAGCATCACCAGCGCGCCGCTGGCTGAAAGCGATGGTCGCACGCCTCTGGCGGCATTCTCCGCCGATATCATGGCGGACTACCAGAGCCGCGCAAACAACGCGGATATTGCGCTATTAAAACAGGTGGAACAGAGCCTGATTCTGGCCCCGTACTGGTTTGAAGGACATGCTCTTTCCGCACAAATTGCCGCACGTCTCGGTTACAGCCAGATAGCAAACGCCATCAGGGACGAAATAAACACCTTTCTGGCGCGACTACCTCAACTGCGTTC
This sequence comes from Enterobacter cloacae complex sp. P15RS, assembly GCF_014895905.1. NCBI lineage: Bacteria > Pseudomonadati > Pseudomonadota > Gammaproteobacteria > Enterobacterales > Enterobacteriaceae > Enterobacter > Enterobacter cloacae complex sp. P15RS. Next base: position 17,064 of record NZ_JADBQL010000022.1, read on the forward strand.
AATGCTGTTCAGCGACCATTCACCTTTCATTTCTGAGCAGACGCTTCGCTGGCTAAAGCAGGGAGAAGGCGTTCAGCCCGCACGTCAGTTAATCCAGTCGGACAGTTCGCCCGACGTCTGGCAACGATTCCATGAACAAGGGCTCGAAGCCGCACTCCAGTGCCTCGAAGACCTGCCAGCAGGCGAGCCGCGCGATCGTTTCCTCCGGCTGTATCTCGGCGCGCAGTTAATGGAAAAGGCGGGAATGGTGCAGCTTGCACAGCAACACTACCGGACGTTGTTTAAAACGGGACTTCAGACAACGCTGTCCGAGTGGGAACCCGCGTTGCTGGAACAACTCGAAGAAAAGTTCACGGCAGAACAGTAAAATTATACAGGAGTTTTTTGTGTTCAGATTACCCACTTCCCGGTTTCTCAGTGGAATGAAGTCCACTCTCAGACCGGCAATGCCTCGGTTTAAAGTCTCCGTCATATGGCTTGCAGCTATTGCCTGGATAGTATTGCTGGTATGGATCTGGTGGAAAGGCCCGTCATGGACTTTGTATGAACAACACTGGCTAGAGCCTCTCACCAGTCGCTGGCTGGCAACGGCTGTATGGGGCCTCATTACCCTGGGCTGGATCATCTTGCGGGTAATGAAACGCCTGCAACAGCTGGAGACACAGCAAAAGCAACAGCGCAAAGAAGAACAGGATCCAGTCAGCGTGGAGATCCATCAGCAGCAGCGTTATCTTGACCGCTGGCTGCTGCGCCTGCATCGTCATCTGGACACCCGCCGCTTCCTCTGGCACCTGCCGTGGTATATGGTCTTGGGCCCCGTCGAAAGCGGGAAGACATCGTTGTTGCGTGAGGGGTTCCCTTCCGATGTGATTTACGAGCCGGTTAATACGCGAGGCACAGCGGAATACCCGGTACGGATCACCCCCCGCGTGGGCAAACAGGCGGTTATCTTTGACGTGGATGGTTCACTCATAGATTCGGATAAAGGCGGCAATGATGTGCTCTGCCGCCGCCTGCGGGAGCACTGGCTGGGATGGCTGGTCAATAACCGAATGCGCCAGCCGCTGAACGGCCTGATCCTGACGCTGGATCTGCCCGATCTGTTGACTGCGACAAAATCCCGTCGCGAACAATTGTTACAATCGCTACGTCAGAATTTGCAGGAAATTCGTCTGCAACTGCATTGCCAGTTGCCAGTGTATGTAGTACTGACAAAACTGGATCTGCTGCATGGTTTCGCCTCTTTATTTCAGTCACTGGATAAAAAGAGCCGGGACAGTATCCTGGGTGTAACCTTCACCCGTAATGCGCATGCAGATAGCAGCTGGCGCGCCGAACTCCGCGCTTTCTGGCAGGAGTGGGGGTCGCGACTTAATTTGGCCCTCCCCGATTTAATGCTGACTCAGGCGGGTACGCCATGTAGAAGCGCATTATTCAGCTTTAGCCGCCAGATGCAGGGGGTCGATAATCCGCTGGGTGCCTTACTGGACGGCCTGCTAGACGGCGAAAATATGGATGTGATGCTGCGCGGTGTCTATCTCACATCATCTTTGCAACGCGGTCAGGTGGACGATCTCTTTACTCAGTCCGCAGCACATCAGTATCGGCTTGAAAACAGTTCGCGGGCCACATGGCCTATGGTGGAAACTGTTCCCTATTTCACACGAACGCTTTTTCCGTCTGCCCTGCTGGCAGAGCCAAATCTCGCCGGTGAAAATAGTCTCTGGCTGGGGAACTCCCGGCGCAGGTTACTGGTATTTTCAGCATGCAGTGCGTCGCTCATCGCGCTGCTCGTTGGCGGCTGGCATCACTACTACAATAAAAACTGGCAGTCCGGCATTAAGGTCCTTGCGCAGGCAGAATCCTTTATGAGCGTTCCTCCACCGCAGGGAATTGACGAATATGGCAATCTGCAACAGCCATTGCTTAATCCCGTCCGCGACGCCACTCTCGCTTACGGGGATTATCGCGAACATAACGTTCTCACCGATCTGGGGCTGTACCAGGGAACTTATATCGGCCCGTATGTGGAGCAGACCTACCTTCAGTTACTGGAACAGCGCTATCTTCCCGCGCTGTTTAATGGCCTGATTAAAGAGATGAATAACGCGCCGCCATCATCTGAAGAAAAGCTGGCGGTACTGCGCGTCATACGAATGCTGGATGATAAAAGCGGGCGTAATAATGCAGTCGTGAAACAGTTTATGGCGAAGCGCTGGAGTGAGAAATTCCACGGGCAGCGCGATATTCAGGCGCAATTAATGGGGCATCTGGATTATGCACTGTCGCATACCGACTGGCACGCAAAGCGTGAGCAGGGTGACAGCGATGCCATCAGCCGATATGTTCCCTATGAAAAACGTGTTACGGCAGCACAACAGGAACTGAGTAAACTCCCTATTTATCAGCGAGTTTATCAAAGTCTGCGCACCAGAGCATTCAGCGTACTGCCCTCTGACCTGAACCTGCGGGATCAGATCGGCCCAAGTTTCGATAAAGTTTTTGTCGCTGGGGATGACAGTAAGCTGATCGTCCCACAGTTTCTCACCCGCTATGGCCTGCAAAGTTACTTTGTAAAACAGCGCGATGAACTGGTGAAACTGACGGCGATGGATTCATGGGTGCTGAACCTGACCCGTAATGTCACATACAGTGAAGCCGATCGTAGAGAAATCCAGCGTCATATCACTGAACAGTATGTCAGTGACTATACTGCCACCTGGCGTGCCGGAATGGATAACCTTAACGTTCGCCATTATGAGGCACTACCAGAACTCACCGATGCGCTGGAGCAAGTTATTAGCGGCGACCAGCCTTTCCAGAGGGCGTTGAATACGCTGCGGGATAACACCCAACCCGCCACCCTTTCCGCCAGACTGGACGATAAAGCACGTGAAGCCGCTCAGGCAGAACTTGACTATCAGTTGCTGATACGTCTGGGGCGTGAATTTGCTCCGGAAAACAGCGTGCTGACCGAATACAAAGATAAAACCAGTCTGTTGCAGACCGTTTATCAGCAACTTACAGAACTGCACCGTTACCTGCTGGCGATCCAGAACTCACCTGTACCAGGTAAATCAGCGCTGAAAGCCGTACAGCTCAGGCTCGATCAGAACAACAGCGATCCTATCTTCGCCACGCGACAAATGGCCAAAACGTTACCAGTACCGCTTAACCGGTGGGTTGGCGTACTGGCAGACCAGGCATGGCACGTCGTCATGGTGGAAGCGGTACATCACATGGAGCTGGAATGGAATAACACCATAGTTAAACCCTTTAACACTCAGCTTGGCGATAAATATCCTTTCAATCCGCATTCACCTCAGGATGCATCCCTGGACGCCTTCGAGCGGTTCTTCCGGCCTGATGGCCTGCTTGATAACTTTTATCAAGAAAAACTGAAGCTGTTCATTGAAAACGAACTGACGTGGGGTGAGGACGGTAATGTACTGATCCGTGAAGATATCCAGCAACAACTGAACACTGCACAGAAGATCCGCAACACCTTTTTCAGCCAGCAGAACGGGCTGGGAACTCAGTTTGCCATTGAAACCGTGGAACTGTCTGCAAACAAACGCCGGAGCGTGCTGAATCTTGACGGGCAACTGGTCGACTACAGTCAGGGTCGGAATTATACCGCTCACCTGGTATGGCCAAATTCCATGCGTGAAGGTAATGAAAGCAAATTGACACTGGTCAGTGCCGCCAGCAACAAAGCACCACGCAGCGTTACTTTCAGCGGTCCATGGGCGCAATTCCGATTGCTGGAGGCGGGCCAGTTAACCAATGTAAAGGAGAATACCTTCGATCTGCGCTTTAACGTTGACGGTGGCTACATGATCTACAGGGTACATGTGGACACGGAAGATAACCCGTTTACTGGCGGATTGTTCAGCCAGTTCAGGCTCCCCGATACACTTTACTGAGAGATACCCGGCAGAGGATTGCCGGGTACATAAGGACATGATGATGAGTAATAATGAACTCAGCGAGATTATCATCACAGGCGAAGATCCCCGTGGTTTGCCGGAGTTCAGCGCCATACGAGAAGAGATCAATAAGGCCAGCCATCCTTCCCGGCCAGTGATGGACTGGAAGCGGGTTGAATCGCTGGCGCTGGCAATTTTCAAAAAAAGCGGTGTGGATCTGCATTCCGCCACCTACTACACGCTGGCACGCACCCGTCTTCACGGACTGGCAGGGTTCTGCGAGGGTACAGAGTTGCTGGCGGCACTCATCAGCCGTGAGTGGGATAAATTCTGGCCGCTGAATCCTCAGGCACGAACAGAAATGCTCGACTGGTTCAATGCGCGAACCAGCACTGTTCTGCGACAGCAATTAACGTTCTCCACCGCTGACCTGCCATTGTTATACCGTGCCGAGCGGGCATTGCAGGTGATCTGCGACGCACTCCAGCAAAAGGCTGAACTGAAACGCCTGCCGCGTATGGAAAACCTGCTGTGGTTTATGCAAAACAGCCGCAAACAGCAGGAGGGAAATCGGTCAGGCAACGTTGCCGCACAATCCAGAGTAAGGACGCTGGTTTATACGCCGGATACACCGCAGACGCTAACATCCGAAGCCACATTATCACCTCTGCCGGAAATACCGGAACTGTCCGAAATCCGGGTTGCGGTACCTGAAAACCGGGGTGTGAACGCACTACCCACAAAGAAAGCCGGTTTTCAGCTACGTGGATTTATCGCCGGTATAATGTTAGCCGGGATGGTAGCCCTTCTTCTCTGGTGGTGGCAGGTTCGCCCACTACAGCAACAGATAGCGCAGGTGCGTGACACAGCACTGGGTGCCGCCGCTATCTGGCTTGCATCACCACAACTAAGCGACTATGAACAACGGCTTAAGCCTTTACTCAGCATATCTCCTCTCCATCCTCTGGAAAGCGGAGTCAGGATGACTCGTGTCGCAGACAGCCAGTGGCCCGAAAGTCTGCTACAGCAGCAGACCACAACGCAGTGGAATAGTGCGCTGAAGGCCCATGCTGATGGCAGCCCCAAAATGAAAGGATGGGAGCAAACAAGACAGGATTTACGGACGTTCGCAGAACTGCTAGTGAAACGGGAACAGAATAAAGAAGGGTTCACACTTTCCTATATCAAGACGGTAATTTATCAAGCTGAAAGAGCGCTGAATCAGGACGTTCCCGTAGAATACTTGCTCACGCAATATGAGGCATCAAAGATTCAGGGGCAGGATACTAGCGTACAGGAAAAAGAAATTCGAGAACGAATGGATGGCATATTAAGCCGCTGGCTGTTACTGCAAGAAAGCATTAACACAGAAACAAACAGCAATCAAAAATAATTATTTCGGAGATATTTCATGGCTAACCTTACCTATTTAACACTGAACGGACAAATGCAAGGCCTGATTTCTGCCGGCTGCTGCTCTCAGGATTCAATTGGCAATAAAGCGCAAACCGCTCACAAAGATCAAATTATGGTCCAGGAACTGACGCACGGTATTTCCCGCCAGCAAAACGTTAATCACCAGATGCTGACAATAAGAAAACCTGTCGATAAGTCTTCACCTTTACTAAATAAAGCCATCAGTGAGAACGAAGTCTTGTCTTGCGAGATTAACTTATTCCGAACCAGTCGCGCAGGAGTCAATGAACTGTACTACAAAATAAAGCTGACAAATGCCCGAATCATCGACATCCAGCTGGATGTAGCGCATGCTATTAATGATAACGACGCCCAACCCGAGGAATCCGTTTCGTTTATTTATGAAAGTATTAGCTGGGATCACTGTATTGCAGGTACCAGCGCATACAGCCTATGGAGCGAGCGGATGTTTTAAGTGGAGCCAAAGCGCATGACTACTCCGATCATTAATTCCCTCTGCATATCAGACAGCTTTTGTAAAAAACATTCGGAAGCAGTAGCTAAAACCGAGCAAATCCGGCTGATGAAAGGCCGGGAGTTACCCTACTGGCCTTACTGGTGCTTTTTGCCAGTATCCCACTGGATGAGGTTGTTTATGAGTCATCAGCAGCATCATTTTACCAAAGAACTATACCTGGAAATGCAAAAACGTCTGATACCGGGAACCTGGCATTACAGCAAGGGGATTTATTCCCCGCACCCGGCACTGATGCGTGCCCTGACGGACACCCCTATGGCATGGTTTCTGGTCAGGAAAAAAAGATAACCCGGAAGAGAGAAATTTCTTATATAAATGTCTGCCGCCATAAATCATCGGCGGCAGACGATAAAAACAGGCATAAAGCATGACTATTTAAATCTATTCACAAAATCCGCAACTACCCGCTCATATGTTTTTGCTTTGAGCTGAATAAGCTGTTGTTCGGTAATTCCATTAGAATCTGTAAATGATACTTGCTTGCTATACTCATAGTTTGTCGGGGAATAAGTCGCCCATTCCCCGGTAGCGACATCCACCACAGCAAACCGTAACAGATAGCGGTATAGAGTATCTCCTCGTGTGAGTTTTTCATTCTTATATTCCGACCACAAAACGCCCTTAGTTACAGGATCGAATCTTCCTGTTTCCAGCCTACCCCAATAAACTAAAATCGCCCTCTGTTTCCCTTTCGCTGCAATATAACGAAGAGCCTGCATATAATTCATATTTTCTGTATCAACAGCATCTTTGTTGCAAAATGCTACGTTCTTCTTAGCCGGTATACCGGGAAATGTTGATACAGTATAATATTTACTCATTTCCTGTTGCATGACAGCTTCCGGAGCCTGATTTCCCGACTGGACCAGAATAACAGATGAATGCACAGGAACGACGATTTGCTCACCACCAAGCGCATCCTGAATGTCTTCTTCAGAAATATTCAGCGTGGCCTCATTACCAAAGACATCCTGTTCTGTTAATTGTGAGGTTGTGACTACTGGAACAGTTCTTTTTTCATTTTTCTTTGCATCAATTGAAGAAACCTTACACCCTGACAATCCCCCCGCGAGAGCCAATGCAATTAAAAGTCTGAAAATCATATCTTTTCCTTTTTTCCATTCAATAGTGACCATTCAATAAACCAGCCCCCTCATTATATCCTTATAAAACGTTGAGAAAAATAATATTACAGACTCATTAAAGCGAAGGCGACCATTATATAAGCACAACAAATAGAACACTAACAGAATATAGAATAACTGTATGCAAACTTAAGAATTCACATGCTTTTTATTGAATGATTCAGTCATACACTATCGACGATGGCTCAAATCCCACACACAAGTAAAGCTCCCGCGCTTCATCAGACAATGCGTAAACTAACATCCCGCGAATGCCGGGAGACTCAGCCACCTCAATTATTCGCAATCCAACATAGTGAATCAGTGCCTGTTTAACTAGCGCACCTTAATCTACAGACAGAAAAAGGGGTCAACTCTCGGCTCCTGAATTTTAGCCAGTCATAATTTTAATGTGAAAATCAGTTCAACAATCAACTGAATATTCCCGATTCCGGGCACCAAATTCATATTAACGGACCTCCACGGAGGTACGTTTTTGCATTCTAAGCCCGCCAGAATCAACCCTTATGCATTCCCTTAACGACATCCTGACCACTGCGTAAGCAGCGCATGTAGCTTAGCCGGCTCAAGAGGCTTGCGGAGTACGAGGTACCCTTCCTGCTCTGCCTCCAGCAGAACCGGTGAATTAAATTCGCCGCTAACTATCGCGCCGCTCATATCCGGCAGGCGTTCAAAAAGCGCTTTCAGGATGTCAAAGCCGCTTTCGCCGGATCGCAGGCGCTGGTCGCACAGCACGGCGAACGGCGTAAAGCCGTCGTCGATGATGGCAAACGCTTCTTCAGCGGAGGCCGCACAGCGTACGTTGATTCCCCAGACGCTCATCAGGCTCTCCCAGGCAGACGTCACCAGCGGATCGTCATCGACGACCAGGCAGGAACCGTGCAGCGGCGCATAGCGTACCGGCTTAGCGGTGTTGTCAGAGGCGGGCGGGATATCCGGCGCGATGTCTTCGCCAGCGTATTGGGTGAAGCGCATCCAGAAGCGTGAGCCTTTACCTTCAATGGATTGCATCCCGTATTTCACCTTCATCAGCTTGGCACAACGGGCAACGACGGCCAGCCCCAGCCCGTGCCCGGCGCTATCGATCTTCCATGCCAGCTCGGGGCGGTAGTAAGGTGAGAAGATTTTGCCTTTCTCATCATCGGCGATACCGACCCCCGTGTCCCACACTTCCACCATACACTCGTCACCGCGCGGTCGGATGGCGACCAGCACGCCGCCCTTAAGCGTGTAGCGAAGGGCATTTTGAATCAGGTTAATCAGGGACTGTCGCACCAGCAGCGGATCGCCCATCACGTAGATGCGGCGTTTAGGCCGCCGGGTGCCCAGCCTAAGCGCGCGGCTGTTGGCCTCTTCGCGAAACAGCGTGATGACCGAGTCGAGCAGAGCGCCGATATCCACTTTGCCAGGGGCAGAAAGTACGTTCCCGGATTCAATTTTGCTGAGATCGAGCAGAGAATTGAGCATCAAATGTACCGAGCGAACGCTCTGCTGTAGGTCAAGAAGCTGCGGCGTCAGGCTGTCGTCCCGGTTTCGGTGGAGGATGGCTTCGATCAGAAAGCCCATAGCATGCACGGGCTGGCGCAGATCGTGGCTGGCTGTTGTCAGAAACTGATTTTTATCCAGCAATGCCTGCTCCGCGTCCTCTTTGGCCTGACGAAACTGTTCCGCCAGGCGCGAGCTTTTTTCCTCAAGCAGCGCTTGCTGAATAAAGAACGCATGTGACGTTAACGCATGGCGGTAAATCGCGAAGCCGTAAAGCAGATTCAGCATGAGCACGATGAACATCAACTCATCGAGCCGCCAGATAATACCGAGGTTCAGCACCCCCCAGGAGGCGAAGAAAAAGCGCGTAAAGGTGCTGATGACCGGCGTCAGATGCGTCGCATTGGCGGCGACGATAGCGGCGATGCTGATATTAAGTAACAGGAAAAAGTCAAAATTCTGCGTCTGTGGCGTAATTAAATAGAGTGATGAAATGCCCAGCCCGTGAATAAAGGCAATATTATTAATACGCGGAAGCCAGCGTCGCAGGGCGTCCCTTTCATCGTTTTCTTTCGCTTCGCGCTGATAGCGTCGGTGCAATATTCGTATCGCCACGGCACATAACAGATAAATGATTATCCAGATAATCGTTGGGCCGAGTTTGTCCCCAAGCATATAAATCCAGATGGCGAAAGGAATACCAACAAAGGGCACCGCGCTAAAGCTGAATACCAGCCGCAGAAACGTGTTGTTTAGCAAACGGATCTGCGCCGGAGCAGAGATACCCTCGTTTTGTAAGCTCTGGAAAAACCTCATTCCGACGGTTCCTGCTTGCCATGCAAAAGCGTGATGGCTTCGACCCGACTGTTAACACCTATCTTTTTCAAAATATTGCTGATGTGTTCTTTGACCGTGGGTTCAGAAATTGAAAGCTGGGCGGCGATTCGTTTATTTGGCAGACCGCGCATAATCATATTTAATACGTCAATTTGTCGCGGCGTTAAGTTAAATTTACTTAACCGCTCATTATTCGACTTAACGTAAATTTCGTTACCCTCAGGAAACCAGGTCAGATTATCAGTGAGGGCAAAAACGGCCCGTGAGAACATTTCTGGTGGCTCGCTTTTCAATACAAATCCGTGCCCCCCGGCGGCATGAACTTTCCGCCAGATATCATTATTGTCATCCCCGCTGACCACCAGGAGTCGAACCTGGGGGTAAAGTTCTTTTACTTCTTTGAGTAATTTCAAGGCCGTACCGGACGAGAGCCAAAAATCGATTACCAGCAAACGTGGCGGGCCATGGTCCCTAATTTGACGGTAGCAATCATCCTCATTCGTCACCACATACGCCTGCTTAAATTGGCAATGTGTAATCAGAAAATTGGCGATGCCGCTTGCTACCAATGGATGGTCATCAACGACTAACGCATAATTCTGTCCCAAAGGATCCTCCTTTTACCTTCGCATATCTTAGAGTACGGATGAATTATTCTCTACCTACCCTACTTTAGGAGGGTTTTTTCGATTAGGAAAGAGAAATATATTATTCGCTGGTTTGGGTAAAAGAAAACATAAATACAATCAGCAAAATTAACTGATTGGATATCAAGGATAATTTATGAAAAAGCCACTAATCGTTATAACCGTTACGTTGATGCTGGCGGGTTGTTCCACGTTGAAAACCGATCAGGCTATTCCACTTCTACAGGCAGAGACCGCTAAAATGCTGGGGCTGGGCTCATCAGATGAAATAACCGTGACCAACGTTAACGGCGCCCAGCCGGACGCACTGGGAGGACAAAAACTGACTTATCGCGCTACGACGGAAAAAGGGCGCATTTTTGATTGTTCATCAATGATGATGCCGGGAATTTTAGGATCCGCACCGACGCTGAGCGCGCCAACCTGTACACCTGTTGTCACACATAAATAATTAACGCCACATCAAAAGGCGTACATAAATAACGCCTTTTACATTATTCGACGTATCTGAGTTGTCATATAAAAACGATTTTCCTGACATCACGCTAATGAGTACGGAGATAGCCCGTGAATAACTCTACATCGCATTCTTTAGCGGTTAAGACGCCGCTTTCCAGACTTTACCTCGCTCTTTTTTCCGCACCGCTGCTACTGCTTTTACCTGTCGATGTCGCGCGTGCGGCTGATGCCATTTTTGATGGCGACTCGCGTATTACCGAAACGCTGGGTTACACCGGAGATGTTTATGTTGGACGTAACCAACGCGGAAACCTGCTGATCGATAACGGCAAAATCACCGCCTATAACATCAATATCGGTCGGCTGTTCGACGGCCAAATTTATGAAAGCGTGGTCACGGTCCGCGGGCCAAACGCTGAGCTTAATGCGGTGAACGATCGGTATGTCCTGCGCGGCGACCTGAATCTTGGCCTCGGCACCCTGCGGGTCGAAGAAGGCGCGCTGGCGAGCGCAAAGGAGATCGTTGTCGGCACCACCCGCGGCTACGACAGCCACCTTATCGCCACGGGTGCCAGCTCTCGTGTGACCAGTAATTTTCTTAGCGTAGGCACAGATCTGGGCGCACGCTCCACGCTGGCGATTGAGGACGGTGCGGCGCTCAGCACCGCCTACGATGCGCGCATCGGCAACGGTACCGGGCCGGGTGAAACCGACACGCTAAGCCCGAAAGCCACCGTCACGGGGAGCGGCTCACAGTGGAACGTTGGCCGTACGTTGACGCTTTATGGCGACCTGGACGTGCTGAACGGCGGTGCGGTTAACGTGGGCGGCGTGCAGGTGGCGGGCGTCTCCGGGGCAGGTAAAACGGCTGAGCTGGTTATTGCGGGCAAAGACTCGCGTTTTACCAGCGGCAGCAGCGTGAGCGTGGGCGATTATGGCAATGGCGTGCTGTCGGTGATTGACGGCGGTTCATTTTCCGCAGGCAGCAATGCGCTGATCGTGGGGACATCGGGTTCCGGCTCGAACCGGGGAGCGCTCATCATCGGCAGCCGCGGCAATATGGACACCGGCACGGGTTTAACTGAGCCAACGCTTGGCACGGCGGGCGGCGCAGGTACCCTTGATGCGAAGACGGCAATCAGCCTGCGCGGCGGGCTGTTCGGCAGCTATGTGTACTTCAACCATACCGACGCAAATTACGTCTTCAGCAACAAGATGAGCGGTGAAGGTGAGGTGATCAACACCTCCGGGCAGACGACGCTGAACGGCGATCTTTCCGGACTCAAGGCGAACGTAACCGCGCGGGGCGGTAAAGTCATCATTGCCAGCAATATTAACACCCAGCCAGAAGACGATATTTTTGATATTCAGACGCTTAGCGCGGAGAACGGCGGCACGCTGATCCTCAACGCGACGGCGGGTTCCGACGTTAGCAACGGGCTGGGCTACAGCAGCGCCGCGTCAATCAAGGCCGGCGGCACGCTGGGCGGCAACGGCACGCTGGGCCAGACCGAGATCTTGTCCGGCGGGCATATCTCGCCCGGTGACGGCACTATCGGTACGTTGACGCTGAAACGCTATCTGAACTTTATCGGCGAATCCTTCTATGACGTAGATATCGCGGGAGATGGCAGCAGCGACCAACTGCTGGTATCGGGCAAAACCACCATCAGCGATCAGGCTAAGGTACAGGTCACCGCGCTGGACCCGCAAACCAGCTATAAAACGGGCCAAAGCTACCGCATTTTAACCTCCGAGGGAGGGATTGACGGTGAGTTCGCCGGCGCGATTTCCAAATCCGCCTTCCTGGACGTGGCGCTCAAGCAAGGCACCAACGCCGTGGATCTGACCATCGCGCAGAAAGAGACCGGCGGCGAGAATCCTGGAGGCGAAAACCCGGGAGGTGAGAATCCTGGCGGTGAAAACCCGGGCAGCGGCAAGCCGGGAATTTTCCAGACCGTAGCCAAAAGCAGCAACCAGTGGAATACCGCCGGCGCGCTCTCCACGCTGACGCAAAGCGGTATGTCGCTGGCGCTGTATAACTCGCTGCTGCTGCTCAGCGCACCGGAAGCGCGCGAGGCGTTCAACCAGCTGTCTGGCGAAGTTTATCCGTCAATGCAGTCCAACCTGATCGCCAGCAGCACGCAGGTTTTTAACGTATTAAACCAGCGTATGCAGCGCGCGTTTGATAACGACAGCCTGCCGATACCACCGTTAGCAATGTCGCTGGTGCAGCAGCCGGAGCCGCAAAATAATGGCGTCTGGGGCCAGACCTTCAGCTCCTGGAGTAAAAACAGCGGCGACGGCAATGTGGGCAAGCTGGACGGCAACACCACCGGCTTCCTGCTGGGGGCAGATCGCAAGCTGGCGGATCATAACGTGCGTGTCGGTGGCTATTTCGGCTACAGCCGGGGTGATTACGACGTCGACAGCCGTCGTTCCTCAGCGGATACCGATAACTACCATCTTGGCCTGTATGCGGCGGGTCAACAGAATGCGTTCTCCCTTCGCGGCGCGCTGGGTTACACCTGGCACAAGATTGAAGGCGAGCGCAATGTTGATTTCAGCGGCTTCTCGGATCGGCTGAAGTCGGATTACGACGCCAACTCGCTGCTGGCGTTCACCGAAGCGGGTTACCGTTTCGGCCAGCCTGATATGAATATTGAGCCGTTCGTCAATTTATCGTACATCCGGCTGCATACCGACAGCTTCAGGGAAGACGGCGGTGCCGCTGCGCTGAGCGTACGTAACGAAACGATGAACACCTTCTATTCCACACTCGGGGTACGCGGTGTTACCGAGCTGCCGAAAAACGTTAACCTCTACGGTTCGCTGGGCTGGCAGCACGCTTATGGCGATAAGAATCCCTCTTCGCGCATGGCGTTTGCGGGCAGCGACGCGTTCATTACTCAGGGACAGGCCGTCGATGAGGACGTAATGGTGGGTGATATCGGCGTGAGCGTACAGCTGTCGCGTGCTGCGACGCTGGATGTGGGTTACCAGGGACAATATGGTGCGGATACCCGCGTCAACTCGGTTAACGCCAATCTGCGCTGGTCGTTCTGAATTATGTCCATTAAAAGAACCCGCCCTCGTGGCGGGTTTGTGCTTTTGGCTTCTGACTGAGCTAGGGATCGTTCCCAACCGCGTCCAGCAGTTTGTTTTTGAAGATGAACAAACACGCCTCGTTGAAGTTCCCCGCCCCTAACCGCTCCGACAGCACCGTTCGCTTGCGATAGAGGCTTTTGACCGACATATTCAGCTTATCTGCAATCTCTTCCATTGACCTCCCTGCCTTCAGCAACCGGATCATTACCGCTTCGTGTCGACTCAGGCGTAAGTTAAGCAGCCATTTGGTTGTCAGACGCCTGCCTTTCATATCGAGCACCAGATTGAATAACGACGCCATATCCGGCGCCGTAAGCGACGTGTTCATAAACAACTTCATACTGAGAAGATCCTCCTCTCGAGGGTGCATATCCAGCATAACGCAGCAGATCGTTTTTCTCGTTCTGGCTGGATGGCGTATCAGGTAATCATATAAACGGAGCGGCGTACGGCTATCAATCAGTACAGTATATTCATCTGCACCGGTATCAAATATGTTTCTGTCAATCGAACTGAGGCAAATTATATCCGGGAAAAATAGCCGCATCCCCCTGACAAGGAAACAATCCTGAGTCACTAACACAATTGAAGTCGCCACTAACCATCCCTTTTAGATTAAAGCAAGCCCGCCTCTTAAGAAAGAAGAACGCTTTCGCTTATAGCGCTTTACATTAACGGCAAATGTTTTCTGGCTTTGATCATCCCTCAATATGCACATTGGTGAGCTAGACTTTTCGTAGACTATCACTCAATGGCTGACGTTAATTATAAATAAAAAAGAATTTCAGAAAAGTCACTTCCCTGAACATTAAGAATTTTTGTCATGAAACTTCCCAAACACGCACCGGAAAGTACTTTAATTAACTGAGCAGAACTTCATTTCGAATATAACAAAAAGAAAAACAACCGAATAAAAAACCAATATTATCAATAACTTAAAAACAAACGCCGCGAATTAAATTATCTAAAAAACCGTCATCTTCCAGAATTATCTCAAAACACCCCACCCGCTTTTCAACTTATTTATCCCCCAACACATCGGGTGTACATTACCCCCAACTGAATCACCGAGATGAGGGCTCATAATTACCTTTAAGTAAGTATCCCGTAACGTAGCACCATTCAGATTTAATGTTCTCCTTTATGGCCTTTAACGCTGAGTTAAAAGGCGGCCGTGTTATGCAATGGATTCATGATAAACAAATGGCAAATAGATATGGAAAGATCGCTTCGCTTCACTACGTTATTCTTTTATCGCACCACAATATTATTACTCCTGCCTTTACTCTTTCCTGTTCTGGTTCAGGCTGATGAATCCGCTTATGCGCATCAGATTCAACAGGCACGTAACGGTAATTACGCTCAGTTTCTTGATTATCTACAGCGCTATGAGCAACAACATGCTTTAACGCCCGAACAGGTTGCGGACTGGTTACAGGTTGCCTCCTGGGCAGGGCGCGATGATGAGGTTATCCAGGTCTGGCAGCGTTATGGCATCTATATGCCGCTGCCCGCTCGCGCCATCGCTGCTGTCGCGCAATCCAGGAGAAACCAAAAGGCCTGGCCAAGCGCCCTGTCGCTGTGGAAAGAGGCGCGCAGCCTTGCGCCGGATAACGACGATTACCGCATCGGCTATGTGAAGACCCTGGCCGATGCCCGCATGGATCGTCTCGCGCTATCGGAAGCCCGGCAACTGGTAAAGGAAGAGCCTTCTTCCGCGCACCTTGAGACGCTCTCCTATGTCTGGATGCGCCAGGGAAAAAACAGGGATCGACTGCTGGCGGACATGCGGGCGCTGAGCGCCGCGCCAGGGAATGAGGCCCTTCTTCGCGAGACGATCGATGCGCTAACGGATAACCGGGTAAGCACGCCCGCACTCTGGCTGTCACAAAACGCGGCGCTCTCTCCTGCGGAGCGCCGCCGCCTTGAGCGTAACGCCGCGGCTGAACGGGTACGCCTGGCGGATATGCCGGGCAGAACGGAGAAAGAGCGCCTGCGGCTGGCACAAAGCGCATTAGATCGTTACCAGGCCCTGCTTTCCCGCTGGCAAAACGATCCGCAGGCGGCTGAAGACATCGTCCTTGCCCGTATCGATCGGCTTGGTGCGCTGTATGCGCAGGGTGATTACCGGCAGGTCATTAGCGAATATCAGGCGCTGACAGCCGCACAGCATCCGGTGCCGGAGTGGGCCATCGGCTGGGTGATCTCTGCATATTTGCAGGAGAAAAACGCCATCGCCGCCTTCTCGCTTGTGCAACGCTATCCACAATACGCCTCCGATCCGCAGGACGAGGAACATGCGCTTTTCTACGCCTGGCTGGATACGGGGCAGTATCAGGCCGCCCGCCGCTACGTTGAGCGCGAGACCCGCAGCGTTCCCTGGACCCGCCACGATTTCGGGTCCCCCACCGCCCAGCCAAACGATCGGTGGCTTACCGGGCAGTCACTCAACTTTAACTATTTGCTGGCAACCAACGCCCTGCCGGAGGCCGAAAAGCTGGCGCATCGTCTGGCGTCAACGGCACCGGGCAATCAGGGGTTACAGATTGATTATGCCGCCCTGCTTCAGGCGCGGGGCCTGCCGCGCGCGGCCGAGCAAAAGCTTAAGCAAGCAGAGGCGCTTGAACCGTCGAATCTGGAGCTTGAAAAACAGCAGGCTTACGTCGCAATGGACCTTCAGGAGTGGCGACAGATGGATTTACTGGCTGAGGACGTGCTGTCTCGCGCCCCCGCCGATCGCAGCGCCCGCCGCCTGGACCGGCTCAGGGCGGTCCACCATATGTCTGAACTGCGTCTGAACGCGGGTAAAGGATTGCACTCAGATAACCCCGTCAGCGGTACCCACGACATGAGCTGGGACGCCACGCTCTATGGCCCGCCCGTGGCGGATAGCTGGCGGCTGTTTGCCGGCGCCCGCTATGCACAGGGCAATTTTGACGAAGGCAAAGGCATCAGCCGCCACCTGTTGGGCGGCGTTGAGTGGCGGCCCCGTGACCTGACGCTCGAAGCCGAGATCTCCAGCAACCGCTATCACGGTGAAAACAAGCCGGGTGCCCGGCTCTCAACGACTTACAGCCTCAGTGACAGCTGGCAGTTCAGCGGTAGCCTCGAACGGTTATCCCGCACCACTCCCTTACGGGCGCTACGCAATGGCATAAGCGCGAACCGTGGCGAAGGCGGAGTGCGCTGGTATCAAAACGAGCGCCGGGAGTATCAGCTTAGCGCCGCCGTCAGCCGCTTCTCAGACCATAACCGCCGTCAGGAATATGTCCTCACGGGGAAAGAGCGCCTCTGGCAGACCCCGTCCCTGACGCTGGATCTCGAACCGGGGATCGCCGCCAGTAAAAACAGCCTGCGGGATACGCTTTATTACAACCCGGCGCGGGATCTGTCCGTCACGGCCGCCCTGTCCGTTGACCATGAGATGTACCGCCACTACGACACCCTCTGGAGCCAGCAGATTGTCGCCGGCGGCGGCAGATACTGGCAGAAAAATCAGTCACCTGGCGCCATTACCCTGCTGGGTTACGGGCAACGCATTCAGTGGAATAACGTCGTGGATACCGGGGTGATGCTGAACTGGGATAAACGCCCTTACGACGGCAAACGCGAAAGCAATCTCTCCGTCTCGTTTGATGCGACTTTACGCTTTTAAGGATGACTATGCTGAACACACGTTTTTCAGTGAGACTGTTACTCACCGCCTGTCTCTGCCTCAGTGCGAGCGTTTACGCGCAGGCGCTCTCGTTTATTGCGCCCAAAGAAAGGCCGCAGCAGGAGGCAAGCAAACCCTGGCCGAAAAACCAGTTTCTGGTGCTCGCCTATCACGACGTTGAAGATGATGCCGCCGATCAGCGCTACCTCTCCGTTCGCACCAGCGCGTTAAACGAGCAGATTAGCTGGCTTTTGCATAACGGCTATCACGCCATCAGCGTGCAGGACATTCTTGATGCCCATGACGGAAAGAAAACGCTGCCGCAGAAAGCCGTTTTACTCAGCTTTGATGATGGCTACAGCAGCTTTTATACCCGCGTCTGGCCGCTGCTTCAGGCATGGAACGTTCCTGCGCTGTGGGCGCCGGTGGGCAGCTGGGTGGATACGCCGTCAAATCAAAAGGTTAACTTCGGCGGTCTTATGACGCCCCGCGTTCGGTTCGCGACGTGGGACATGGTGCGCGAGTTAAGCCGCTCCCCGCTGGTTGAAATCGGCGCGCATACCTGGGCCTCACATTACGGCATTCCGGCCAACCCGCAGGGCAGCCGTGAACCGGCCATCGCCAGCCGCTTTTATGATAAAGCGACGGGGCGCTATGAAACTGACGCACAGTTCAGCCAGCGGATCGGCGATGACGTGCGCAAGGTGACGGATAAAATAACTCAGGTAACCGGAAAAGCGCCGCGCGCCTGGGTCTGGCCGTACGGAGCAGCCAACGGCACGTCACTGTCTATTGCCAAAAAAGAGGGCTACCGGCTGGCCTTTACCCTGGAGGACGGACTGGGCGACGTGGGCAATCTCAGCAGCATTCCCCGCCTCCTGATTGCCGGGAATCCCTCGCTTAAAACCTTTGCCAGTACGGTCAGCCAGATCCAGGAGCACGACCCCGTGCGCGTCATGCACGTCGATCTCGACTACGTTTACGATCCCGACCCGGCTCAGCAGGCCCAGAATATCAACAAGCTGGTCCAGCGGGTCTACGACATGAAAATAAGCCATGTTTTCCTCCAGGCCTTTGCCGACCCGCAGGGCGACGGCAAAATCAAAGCGCTCTATTTCCCCAACCGCCGGCTTCCGGTTCGGGCCGATCTCTTTAATTTTGTCTCCTGGCAGCTCCAGACCCGGGCGGGCGTGAAGGTCTTCGCGTGGATGCCGGTGCTCTCGTTCGATCTCGATCCTTCCCTGCCGCGCGTTCAGCGTCGGGATCGTCAGACAGGCGCATTGCACGAGGCCACCGATCCCTATATCAGGCTTTCGCCATGGAACCCGCAGGTTCGCCAGCAGGTGACGGAAATCTATGAAGATTTAGCCCGGCATGCCAGCTTCAACGGGATTGTGTTCCATGACGATGCGGTGCTGACGGACGTTGACGATGCCGGGCAGGATACCGCGCGCCAGAGGAGCCAGCTGCTTATTGGGTTTACCCAGGCCTTAAGCCAGGCGGTAAAGGACATTCGTGGTCCGCAAATTAAAACCGCGCGGAATATGTTCGTCTTGCCCATTCTGCAACCCGAAAGCGAAGCGTGGTTTGCGCAGAATCTTGATGATTTTCTGGCGGCCTATGACTGGACGGTACCGATGGCAATGCCCCTGATGGAGTCCGTCCCGGTAGAGGAGAGCAATGCATGGCTTACGCGTTTGGTTAAAGCCGTCGCCGCGCGGCCCGGCGCGCTCAATAAGACCATTTTTGAACTCCAGGCGAGAGACTGGTCGCAAACACCGCAACGCCCCGTTCCCGACGAGCGTCTGGTGGAGTGGATGCGCGTGCTCCAGCTGAACGGCGTCAAAAACTACGGTTACTACCCCGACGATTTCATTAACAACCAGCCTGCTATGTCCCGCATCAGGCCTGAATTATCTTCCTACTGGTATCCTGACAATGACTGATCGCATTATCGCATTCTCTATTTTATGTCTGGTGTTCGGGCTGCCATTAGGCGTTGCCGCCCTGTTTACCGGCGAGCTGATCCTGGATTTTGTGTTCTTCTGGCCGCTGTTCATGTCCGTATTGTGGATAACCGGCGGTCTCTACTTCTGGTTTCAGCTCGAACGACGCTGGCCGTGGGGCAAAGAAACGCCAGCCCCGATGCTCGCCGGTGAGCCGTTAATTTCCATCCTTATTCCCTGTTTCAACGAGGAAAGGAATGCCAGAGAGACCATCAGCGCAGCGCTGGCTCAGCGGTATGAAAATATTGAAGTTATCGCCATTAACGACGGATCTTCCGACAACACCGCCCGGGAGCTGCACCAGCTCGCGCTGGAGCAGCCGCGCCTGCGGGTGATTAACCTCGCGGAGAACCAGGGGAAAGCCGTTGCGCTCAAGGCCGGGGCAGCGGCGGCCCGTGGCGATCTGCTGGTCTGCATTGACGGCGACGCCCTGCTTGACCGCGACACGGCGGCGTATCTGGTGGCGCCGCTGATCCAGTATCCCCACGTTGGGGCCGTCACCGGGAACCCGCGCATTCGCACGCGCTCGACGCTGATTGGCCGTATTCAGGTGGGCGAGTTCTCATCCATCATTGGGCTTATCAAACGGACGCAGCGGATCTATGGCCGGGTCTTTACCGTCTCGGGCGTAATCGCCGCCTTTCGCCGCCAGGCGCTGGCGGACGTCGGGTACTGGAGTCCGGACATGATCACGGAAGACATCGACATCAGCTGGAAGCTCCAGCTGCGCCACTGGGATATCTTTTTCGAGCCGCGGGCACTGTGCTGGATCCTGATGCCGGAGACCCTCAAAGGCCTGTGGAAACAGCGTCTGCGCTGGGCGCAGGGCGGCGCGGAGGTGTTTCTGGTCAACCTTCGCAGAATAGTGCGCTGGGAACACCATCGCATGTGGCCCCTGTTTATGGAGTACGCGCTGTCAACGCTGTGGGCGTTTGCTTACGCGGTGACGGTACTGTTATTCCTCATCAGCCATGTCGCGCCGGTGCCCGCCAACCTGACCGTTGAAACCCTCTTTCCACCGGCGTTTACCGGGCTATTGCTGGGCGTTATGTGCCTGATGCAGTTCCTTGTCAGCCTGTACATCGAGCGGCGGTACGAGCGAAAAGTGGCGAGCTCGCTTTTCTGGGTGATTTGGTTCCCGATGGTCTACTGGATGATTGGCCTGTTCACCACCCTTGTTGCATTTCCAAAAGTTATGCTTAAGCGCCAGCGCGCACGCGCACGCTGGATCAGCCCGGACCGGGGAAAAGGACGTCTTCAATGAACGAAAATACCTTAATTTTGACTGAACACCGTCTACTCCCACGCCTTTTCGATACCGCGTTAACGCTGCTGGCGTGGGGAGGATTTCTGTTTTTTCTGTATGCCCGGCTGTGGATGCAGTTAACTGAAGAGAGCGAGTACCGGTGGGGAGACATCATTGCTTCCTTTAACACGGTGCTAATTTATTTGCTGCTCGCCGTACTCAACGGCTGGCTGCTGATTTTATGGTATCAGTACAATCGTCGACGTACCCACGTAAGACGCCGTCGTGCGGGCTATTTGCACCATGACGAGCTTGCCAGAAGTTTTGACGTCTCACCGCAGCTTATCTCGGAGATGAGCCAGTACAACCTGCTGACGGTCTATCATGACCAGATCGGCCGCATCATTGATCTCAAGATTAGCGAGCAGCAGGACGAGGAAGAAGCGTAAGAAAAAGCCCCCGCAGGTTATCCGACGGGGGCTTTTTGTCGCGGGTATGAATTACTTATCCTTCACCACAATCAGCGGCTCAATATCGCTCTCTTTTTTCACCACCAGCGAGTCATCCCCGCGCAGACAGGTTCCGCCATAGTTCCCGCCCACAGTAAAGGTGCAGACCTGAATGTATTTGCCGTCAACCTTCGGCAGGCACCACAGCTGCTGATAGATATTTTTACGATCGACAAACTTGCCGCTGGATTTATCCAGCAACTCATCCTGAGCGCTGATGAGGTCGATGTTGCTCCCGCAGCGCCCGGCAATAGGCTTAACGGCGTAACCGGTCTGCTTCAGCAGGTCGTTCACCCCGAAGTCGGTATCCAGCAGATAGCGGTGGTTCGGGAACAGCTGCCACAGCACCGGCAGAATCGCCTTGTTACCCGGGATCACCGTCCACAGCGGTTCGAAGACCAGCACTTCCGGGCGCAGAAGGACGTCGATCAGGCGGACTTCACCCTGCGGGTGTCCGGTGCGGATAGGCACGGCGGCGTACTCGGTTTCGCTCACCTCGCGGATCTGCTCAATCGCCGTTTCCCACGCCCAGGTTTTCCATACGCAGTTGACGTGACGGCCTTCATCATCAATCAGTTGCCCGGCGGCATCCCAGCTCAGCGCGCCCAGGCCATGGAGGATTTTGGTTTCAAACCCGGCCTGGATCAGCGAGCGCTGAATAAAGAGCGCGTGGTAATCCTCTTCAGTATCGTTGTCCTGCATGATATGCACGAACGGCCGCGCGTGGCTGTGCTTCCAGGCGCCGGTCAGCTCCTCCAGCAAGCCTTCCGCCGGATTGTGGCCGGTGCCGCGATAGCCGTTTTTCACCCACTCTTCGAGAATGAGCCCGCCCTCGGTATGGCAGGAGGCGGAATCCGCGTTGTACTCGTAAACCTTAATGCCGCGCTCATCCATGCAGAAATCCATACGACCGGTGATCATATGGTGACGACGCCACTGCCAGGAGAGGCGCAGGCGCGGCCAGAGGATTTTCGGGATGTCGAAAAGTGCGAGGAGATTGTCGTCTTTCAGCACCTTGTCGGTGGCGTGGAGGTACATCAGGTGCAGTTCGTTGGTGGCTTTGATCAGCTCCTGCTCGGCGCTTTCGGTAATGGTGAAGTACTGGCAGGGATCTTTGTTGATAACGTGGCCGTTGGCGCGAACGTACGCCTGTTGCAGGGCGTCGTTTTCATTGAGCCATTTCCCGTCAAACTGACGGCTGTTCTTCAGCCGCGCGCCGCTGATTTTCAGCAGCTCACCGTCGATCTCCGGCTGAGGGATGCTGTGTTCAGTCTCCTCCGTCTGGATCATCCAGCCGAGGATCTCGGTATCGCTGAATGTGTCATGAAGCGTATAGCAGCCGTTTTCAACGCTCAGACGCAGCTCGCGCGTCCACTGCTGCCCCAGCGGCAGCGGAGCATGGATAACGTTCTGCTCCGCAATGCGCACCCTGTCGTCCAGCAGCTGGGTGATGACGGCCACGTGTCCGGTCTCCTGAAACTCACCGCCCTTTTGCCAGATAAGCAGCGCCCCGGCCTGCGGCGCGCGCTTCGAGCCATTGGCAAAGGCCTGTAACGGCAAAATGTTGTCGTTCACCACCTGGCGTAAAAAACGCAGAGAGAAGATCTCCCACGCCATCCCGACGTCGGTAAAGACAAACCCGTGGTTGAGAAACAGGAAGCGGCGCGCAAACTCAACGCACTGCCATTTATGACCCATGTATTCGTTGCCGATATAGCTGCGAAACTCCGCGTCTTCCGGGTAGTGGCGCGGATCGAGACTGCCATAATTTGAAGAGTAAATCGCCACGCCACCCGGCGCATAACCTAATAACGTCCCGAAGGGTGCGTCACTGCTTAACGTTCCTTTACGCATGTGTCCAACCTAAAACAGGCAGGCGGCAATTTTTTGTGGGGTTGTCGTCGTCTGCACGTTGTAATTAACTGACAGAGGTGGCGTTATCATACACCCGCCCTGACCATTACGCTCGCATCGTTAAACGGTTCCTATATCTCCTGCTACACTGCCTCAACACAACACCAAAAAGGCAGGCCAACATGTCCGAAAATACCTATCAGCCACCGAAAGTGTGGGAATGGAAACAGAATAACGGCGGCGCGTTCGCCAATATCAACCGTCCCGTCTCGGGCGCCACGCACGAGAAAGAGCTCCCCGTGGGCGCGCACCCGCTCCAGCTGTACTCTCTGGGTACGCCGAATGGACAGAAAGTTACCATCATGCTGGAAGAGCTGCTGGCGCTGGGCGTGACGGGCGCGGAATACGACGCATGGCTAATCCGCATCGGTGAGGGCGATCAGTTCTCCAGCGGGTTTGTCGACGTGAACCCGAACTCGAAGATCCCGGCGCTGCGTGACCACTCCACCACCCCGCCGACGCGCGTCTTTGAATCCGGCAATATCCTGCTCTATCTGGCCGAAAAGTTTGGTCACTTCCTGCCAAAAGATCCGGCAGGACGAACGGAAACCCTGAACTGGCTGTTCTGGTTACAGGGCGCGGCCCCGTTCCTCGGCGGCGGTTTCGGCCACTTCTACAACTACGCGCCGGTGAAGATTGAGTACGCTATCGATCGCTTCACCATGGAAGCTAAACGCCTGTTCGACGTGCTGGACAAACAGCTGGCGCGCGGCCGCTACGTGGCAGGCGAAGAGTACACCATCGCCGATATGGCGATCTGGCCGTGGTTTGGCTGCGTGGCGCTGGGCAGCGTTTACAACGCCGCCGAGTTCCTCGACGCCGGGAAGTACACCAACGTGCAGCGCTGGGCAAAAGATGTGGCGAATCGCCCGGGGGTGAAACGCGGACGCATCGTTAACCGCACCAACGGCGAGCTGAGCGAGCAGTTGCATGAGCGCCATTCAGCGAGCGACTTCGATACCCAGACGGAAGATAAACGTCAGGCCTGACGGATGACCGGGCGGTTCGCCGCCCTTCTTCTGCGATGAGAAAAGTGAGTCAGCACGCGTGCGCAAGGAACCTCGTATGTCAGAGCAGACGCTGAAAGCAACCCGACAGCAGCGCCTTATCGCTTTGCTGAGCAAAAGCGACTGGCTGACCACCGATGTGCTGGCTGAGAAGCTCTCCGTCAGTAAAGAGACAATCCGCCGGGATTTGAAGTCGTTGCAGCAGCAGGGGAAGCTCCTGCGTCAGCACGGACGGGCGCGTCTGATTCATCCCGATAGCCGCGACAGCGGTGAACCCTTTGGCGCACGGCTGAAAAGCCATTATGCCGACAAAGCCGATATTGCCCGCCACGCGCTAGGCTGGATCAGCGAAGGGATGACCATTGCCCTTGATGCCAGTTCGACCTGCTTTCATCTGGCGCGCCAGCTTCCGGATATCGAACTCACCGTGTTTACCAATAGCCTGCCTATCTGCCACGAGATGGCAAAGCGCGAGCGGATCACGCTTATCTGTTCCGGCGGAACGCTTGAGCGTAAGTATCGCTGCTATGTTAATCCGGCGCTGGTGACGCAGCTAAAAGGGCTGGAGATCGATCTGTTTATCTTCTCGTGTGAAGGGGTCGATGAGCATGGCGTCCTTTGGGATCCTTCCGAGCACAACGCGGGCTTTAAGGCGCTGCTGTTAAGCCGCGCCAGCCAGTCGCTTCTGCTGATCGACAAAAGTAAACTTATGCGGGCAAGCGAAGTGAAAATCGGCCAGCTGTCGCAGGTGACACAGATGATTCAGAGCGATAAACGTCAGGCCGCCAGTGACGGCCTGACGCGATGATGTTACGCGGAGAGACGGAACTTCTGCACTGAGCGCTGGAGCTCTTCAGTCTGCCGCTCCAGTGCGGCAGCGGCGGCGGAAACCTGCTCCACCAGCGAGGCGTTCTGCTGGGTCACGCCGTCCATCTGGGTGATGGCCACGCCCACCTGCGAAATGCCTTTACTCTGCTCCTCTGACGCGGTGGCGATCTGCTTCATAATGACGGTCACCTCCGTCACGTCCCGCAGGATGGCTTCCATCGTCGTGCCGGTATCGTTCACCAGCTGCGCCCCCTGCGCCACGCGGGAAACGGAATCTGTAATCAGCCCTTCGATCTCCTTTGCCGCGTTCGCGCTGCGGCTGGCCAGATTACGCACCTCACCCGCAACGACCGCAAAGCCACGCCCCTGCTCCCCTGCCCGGGCCGCCTCGACCGCGGCGTTAAGCGCCAGAATGTTGGTCTGGAAGGCGATACTGTTAATCACGGAGGTGATTTCAGCAATCTTCTTCGAGCTGGCTGAGATGCCGCTCATGGTGGTGACGACCTCGTCGACCAGCGAACCGCCGCGGCTGGCCGTGCCGGAGGCAATGTCCGCCAGCTGGCTGGCCTGGCGTGCGCTTTCGGCGTTCAGCTTCACGGTTGCGGTAAGCTGCTCCATGCTTGCCGCCGTCTCTTCCAGCGCAGCAGCCTGCTCTTCGGTACGCGAAGAGAGATCGTTATTCCCGCTGGAGATCTCCGTTGCCCCGCGCCAGATATTCTCGCTGCCGGAACGGATGGTGCTGACCGCCTCACGCAGGCTGTCCTGCATGGCGCTCAGCAGCGGCACCAGCTGGCCCACGCAGTTGCGGCCAATGGGCTCAATCGGCTGGCTGAGATCGCCCTGCGCAATCTGGCGGAACTGCTGGCGGATGCGTTCCAGCGGCTTCACCAGCAGCGCCACCAGGTAGCGGTCGGTGAAGAGCAGGATCAGCAGACCGACGATCGTGGCGGTAACGATCACCGTCCGGGTTATGCTGGTGAGGCTATCGACCACCACGCGCGTACTGTCGAGCGCCGTCACCGCAGAATTGTTAAAGTTCTCAACCGCGGCGCCAAACGCGCGGCTCAGCGGCGGCGTGACGTTGTTGGCCTGCTGACGATAGCCTTCGAGCGTCGCCTGCTTCGCCTGCGCCATCTGCGGCGTAACGCCCCGATCGAGCAGCGCCTGCCAGGTGGAAATGACCTGCGCAGAGACCTTTTCATCCATCGGGCCCGGGGAGATGGCCTTCATCTCCGCCAGCTTTTTGCTCATGTTATCCAAAGCCTGCTGGGCGGAAGCCAGGTCCGGCGTGCCGCCCGCCGCTTTAACGTCCATCGCGCGGCTCAGGCGGGTGACAAAGCGAAAATACTGATCGTTACCCTGGCTCAATACCGTCATTTGCCGAACCAGCTGACGGTCAACGTCGTTACCATCAGAAACGCGGGACAGAGACCAGGTGCTGTAAAGCCCTACGCCCGCCCACATGACACAAAAGATCCCCAGTATCGTCAGCATGACGAAACGGATGGTGAAATTACGAAGCATGTTCATTGAGTGTTCCTTGCCGTGAGGGTGAATTCGCCCAGAGGCGAGTGCTATCCTCGTTATCGGCAGGGACAGGGGAAAAGATAACCCCTTGTGATGATTTATTTAAGCAGTGCTTATTATTCCAGATGCTTTTTAAACCAGCTTAACGTTCTCGACCAGCCAGCTAGGCTTCGGGCTGGTCAAAGCGTGGGCATAATAGTCATCGTAATCAATCAGCTCGTGCGGAAAATTCTTGGTAGTCAGGCGCGTCGTCGCTTATCTCCACGATTTATGATTTGATAGGCTTAGAATAAAAACGCTGTTTCGAAAATTCACCGATAAGAAAGGAGACATCATGTCCTGGCACCCTTACTCCGGCCGATACGAAAATATGCAGTACCGATACTGCGGCAAAAGTGGCCTGCGCTTACCGGCGCTGTCGCTGGGCCTGTGGCACAGCTTCGGTCACGTTCAGGCGCTCGATTCCCAGCGTACGCTGCTGCGTAAAGCCTTCGATCTCGGCATTACCCATTTTGACCTTGCCAATAACTACGGCCCTCCTGCGGGCAGCGCTGAAGAGAATTTTGGCCGCCTGCTGCGGGAAGATTTTGCCGGTTATCGCGACGAGCTGATTATCTCCACCAAAGCGGGCTACGACATGTGGCCAGGGCCGTATGGTTCGGGCGGTTCACGTAAATATCTGCTCGCCAGCCTCGACCAGAGCCTGAAACGAATGGGGGTGGAGTATGTGGATATTTTCTATTCTCACCGCGTTGACGAACACACGCCGATGGAAGAGACCGCCGCCGCGCTGGCACACGCGGTGCAGAGCGGAAAAGCGCTGTATGTCGGCATTTCGTCTTACTCCACGGAACGCACGACGGCGATGGCCGAACTGCTGCGCGAGTGGAAGATCCCGCTTTTGATCCACCAGCCGTCTTACAACCTGCTTAACCGCTGGGTCGACAAAACTGGCCTGCTGGACGCGCTGGAGAAAAACGGAACGGGCTGTATCGCCTTTACCCCGCTGGCGCAGGGCCTGCTGACCGGTAAATACCTGAATGGTATTCCGGACGGTTCACGCATGCAGCGGGAAGGGAAGAAAGTGCGCGGCCTGACGGAGAACATGCTGACGGAAGCTAACCTGAGTAGCCTTCGTCTGCTGAATGAAATGGCGCACGCGCGCGGGCAGACGATGGCCCAGATGGCGCTAAGCTGGCTGTTGAAAGACGCGCGCGTAACGTCGGTGCTCATTGGTGCGAGCCGCCCGGAGCAGCTGGAAGAGAACGTGCAGGCGCTGAATAACCTGCGCTTTACCGAAGATGAACTGACGCGCATTGACCAGCACGTGGCGGACGGTGAACTGAATTTGTGGCAGGCGTCGTCGGATAAATAGCGCGCCTGCTGCCCTCACCCCGGCCCTCTCCCACAGGGAGAGGGTTAGGGTGAGGGGCATGGGGAATTTATTTCTTACTGATCTTATCCAGATACCCCATCACAAACGCCGACAGCACAAACGTCAGGTGGATAATGACATACCACATCAGCTTATTGTCCGGGACGTTCTTCGCGTCCATAAAAACGCGTAACAGGTGAATAGACGAAATCGCCACAATTGACGCCGCGACTTTATTTTTCAGCGAGGAGGCGTCCATTTTCCCCAGCCAGCTGAGCTTTTCTTTATGCTCGGCGATATCAAGCTGAGAGACGAAATTCTCATAACCGGAGAACATCACCATCACCAGTAATCCCCCCACCAGCGTCATATCCACCAGCGACAGCAGAACCAGAATCAAGTCGGCTTCTGCCACGGAGAAAATGTTTGGCAGGACGTGGAAAATCTCCTGGAAGAACTTGATCGTCAGAGCGACCAGCGCCAGGGAAAGACCAAAATAGACGGGTGCGAGCAGCCAGCGAGAGGCATACATTGCGTTTTCAAAAAAGCGTTCCATAAAATCCTGTCTGCAAACGAAACCAGCGCTCAGTATATCTCAACTACACTTCGTTGGGATCTACATCCGGGCGCGCATACTCCGGCCAGACCAGCGCAACCAGTTCCGGGTAGGCTTCCAGGCTAAACTCGCGAAAACACTGGCGCAGATTTAATACGTCCAAATCGGAGTACGACACCTTCTCACCATTCAGACAGCGCTTTTTGATATTGTCATAATATTTATAGACGGCGGAATTAAGGTCGCTACAGCGGCGCTGCGCATCGAACAGGCCGGGCGTGTCATTAATGTCGGACATTTTCATCCGCTTAATTGTCGCATGAAGAAAATCGATATATTCATGATTCACCCGCCAGTACCACACCGGCGTCACGGCGTTCATCAATACGGAGAAATGATCTTCCCCCTCCTCTTTGGACATCAATTCAGGCTGCGGCGGTTCACTGACGTCTTTTGACACTTTCGTTTTATTGAACTCTTGCATCAATAAAAGCACGCCAGCGGTCAGTAATAGTAACGTTATGACCGTAAAGAAAATGCTGTTCATGGGTAGGCTCCATTTTTTTTGATTTTAAAATTGCCTCATGTTATTGTCAACGAATCTCACCCTTTTTCCAACCCCACCCTTTTGAAATTAAAGGAAATTAAAATGCTGCCCGACAATATTGTCCCGGCAAAGTACCACATTACGCCTGTGGAACAGCCTTCGGCGGAAGCAGATAAAGAGGCGAATTTCACTCAAGGAAAAAGAAAACTCTCCGACTACGAAGCCGACATATTAATTGGTGTTTCGCGCACCGGCAAATCCCGTAATATGGTGCTGGAAGAGCACGATCGCCATTTAAAAGAACGTTTATTTCGGGCCATCAAGATTGAAGCTCTGGTTCATCTGCTGAATGATTTACAGGCCGAAGGGGAAATAGATGCCCAGACTTTAAGTCAAATAATGGCCGAGAAAACGCAGCAAATAAATGAAGCGGGCAATGAAATTTGGCTTAATTTAATTACGCGTGAAAAAAACAATCCCATTTTTTATCAGTTGGGGGAAGATTAACGTGCATGATGATACCGGTAATAACGTTTATTTGACTTTAGATGATAAGAAAAGCGATGAATTTATCTTAAAGCAAAATCTCGACGCCCTCAAAAAGATAAAAAATGACGAGATGACGCGAATTACGCAGGATTTAATTTCAATTCCGGCCACGCTGGTGCGCCTGAAATGGCAGAACCGCCGGGAGATTTATGCCTTGCAGGTCAAAGAGGAAATTTACGGCGCGGTGATGAACGCCATTATCGAACAGCGCCCTGAGCTTAAGGAGAAGATCCTCGGGCGGCTGGAGGCGAGCTATCAGTACCTGCTGGCACGCGAAACCGCCACCCTGCGCCTGACCCGTAAACTCTCGGAAGGCAACTATCGCACATCAAACGTCACCTGCGTGGCGCTCGATGAAGAGGCGTCAACAACATCTTCCGACTGCTGACAACGTGGTTCGCCCGGCGGCGCTAGCCTGAGATTGTGGGCCGGGTAAGGCGAAGCCGCCACCCGGCACGGAAGGCGGCAAAAGCCATCGTTTTACTTCGCGGCCGCTTTCTCTTCGCCGACCAGACCAATCTTCAGGTAACCCGCCTGATGCAGCGTGTCCATTACCTTCATCATGGTTTCGTAATCGACGGTTTTATCCGCGCGGAAGAAGACGGTGGTGTCTTTCTTGCCGCCGGTCAGCTGGTCCAGCGCCGGAATAACCGAGGCATCCGTCACCGGGTCGTTGCCCAGGAACATGGATTTATCAGCCTTCACCGACAGGTAGATAGGCTTTTCCGGACGCGGCTGCGGCTGGCTGGAGGACGCAGGCAGATTCACCTTTACGTCCACCGTCGCCAGCGGCGCGGCAACCATAAAGATAATCAGCAGAACCAGCATGACGTCGATAAACGGCGTCACGTTGATCTCATGCATTTCACCGTTATCGTCCAGATTTTCATTAAGACGCATTGCCATACAATCAACCTACGCGCAGTTTGGAGGCCGCATGCACCGGCTTAACGGCGCTGGCGTTCAGGTCCAGGTCGCGGCTTTGCAGCAGCAGAACCTGCGCGGCAACGTCGCCCAGCGTGGCTTTGTAACTGCCAATCATGCGTGCAAAGATGTTATAGATAACCACCGCCGGGATAGCGGCAACCAGACCGATAGCCGTTGCCAGCAGCGCTTCTGCGATACCCGGCGCGACGACCGCAAGGTTAGTGGTCTGCGTCTGGGCGATACCGATAAAGCTGTTCATGATGCCCCAGACGGTACCAAACAGGCCGACAAACGGGGAGATGGCGCCGATAGTCGCCAGGTAGCCGTTACCGCGGCCCATATGACGGCCTACGGCTGCAACGCGACGCTCCAGACGGAACCCGGTACGCTCTTTAATGCCTTCGTTATCTTCACTGCCTGCGGAGAGTTCCAGCTCGTTCTGAGCTTCATTCACTAACAGGGTGGTCAGGCTTTTCGCATGGAAGGATGAGGTGATATCAGAAGCCTGATCCAGAGAGCGGGCTTCTGCCAGCAGCTTCTGCTCACGCTTGAGGCGACGTTTTTGTGAAAGAAGTTCGGCGCTCTTGCTGAAGAAGATAGCCCAGGTGATCACGGACGCCAGAATCAGGCCGATCATCACAATCTTAACTACGATGTCAGCATGATGGTACATGCCCCAAACGGAGAGATCCGTCTGCATCAAATTATTACCCACTCTGTATCTCCAGGACGCAAATCACAAATCTGAACGTAATAATATCAAAACGTCGTCGAATTGATAGTAGTTCTCATTAGTATTTACATAGTGCCGTAATTTTCGCTCACTTTCCTTGCGCTTACGCAGTAAAAATTTTTTATGCGTATTTTTAATAATATTTTCTGCTTATTCGATAAGCATCCGGATGCACATTCTGACAATCATGGTAGTCTGGACGTCCAGACGTATAAAAATAGGGTTAGCGAACATGACTAAAAAGCAGCTTGAGACCACGCTGGTGCAGGCAGGACGCAGTAAGAAATACACCCAGGGCTCCGTCAACAGCGTGATCCAGCGCGCCTCCTCGCTGGTGTTTGATACCGTCGAGGATAAAAAAATCGCCACGCGTAATCGCGCGAAGGGCGGGCTGTTTTACGGTCGTCGCGGCACACTAACCCATTTCTCGTTGCAGGAAGCCATGTGCGAACTGGAGGGCGGCGCGGGCTGCGCGCTGTTCCCGTGCGGCGCGGCGGCGGTCGCCAATACCATTCTGGCGTTTGTGGAACAGGGCGACCACGTCCTGATGACCAATACCGCCTACGAGCCAAGCCAGGACTTCTGCACCAAAATTCTCAGCAAGCTCGGCGTCACCACCAGCTGGTTCGATCCGCTGATTGGGTCAGGCATTGCCGGGCTTGTTCAGCCGAACACGCGCGTGGTGTTCCTGGAATCTCCCGGCTCCATCACCATGGAAGTGCATGACGTCCCGGCCATCGTGAACGCGGTGCGAAGTATCGCGCCGGAAGCGATTATCATGATCGACAATACCTGGGCGGCAGGCGTGCTGTTTAAAGCGCTGGACTTTGATATTGATATCTCCATACAGGCGGCGACCAAATATCTGATTGGCCATTCCGACGGCATGATCGGTACGGCGGTAGCTAACGCCCGCTGCTGGGATCAACTGCGTGAAAACGCCTACCTGATGGGTCAGATGGTGGATGCCGATACCGCCTACATGACCAGCCGGGGCATCCGTACGCTCGGCGTGCGTCTGCGTCAGCACCACGAAAGCAGCCTGCAAATTGCCCAGTGGCTGGCGCTGCATCCGCAGGTGGAGCGCGTTAACCATCCGGCGCTGCCGGGCAGCAAAGGCCACGAATACTGGCAACGTGACTTTACGGGCAGCAGCGGGCTGTTCTCATTTGTTCTTAAAAAGCGCCTGAATGACGCCGAGCTGGCGCGCTATCTGGATCACTTTACCCTCTTCAGCATGGCCTATTCCTGGGGTGGATTTGAATCGCTGATCCTGCCTAACCAGCCGGAGCAGATTGCAGCCCTGCGCCCGGGCGGCGAGGTGGACTTTGAGGGGACCTTAATCCGCCTGCATATCGGGCTGGAAAATGTGGACGATTTAATTGCGGATTTATCGGCAGGGTTTGAGCGCATCGTGTAAAGTGCTGGCTGAAATGTACTCCCCGGAAGCCATTCTGAACACCGCAAGCGGAAAAGTCTGTATGAGATGCGCCTGCGATCAACCCCGACAGGCAAATTTGGGAGTACAATAGCGTTATATCTGCTGTTCCACAGGAAAGTCCATGGCTGTTATTCAAAATATCATCACGGCGCTCTGGCAACACGATTTTGCCGCGCTGGCGGACCCGCATGTCGTCGGGATTGTCTATTTCGTGATGTTCGCGACGCTGTTTCTGGAAAATGGACTACTGCCAGCCTCATTTTTACCCGGAGACAGCCTGCTTCTGCTCGCAGGAGCGTTAATCGGCAAGGGCGTGATGGACTTCGCACCGACAATGGTGATCCTCACCTCGGCGGCCAGTCTCGGCTGCTGGCTGAGCTATTTGCAGGGGCGCTGGCTTGGAAACACCCGCGTGGTGAAGGGCTGGCTGGCGCAGCTGCCACATAAATACCACCAGCGTGCGACCTGCATGTTTGACCGCCACGGCCTGCTGGCGCTGCTCGCCGGGCGTTTTCTGGCGTTTGTGCGTACCCTGCTGCCGACCATGGCGGGGATTTCAGGCCTGTCTAACCGCCGCTTCCAGTTCTTCAACTGGCTGAGTGCCCTGCTCTGGGTGGGCGTGGTCACTACGCTCGGCTACGCGCTGAATATGATCCCCTTTGTTAAGCGCCATGAAGACCAGGTGATGACATTCCTGATGGTGCTGCCGATCTTCCTGCTGGTTGCTGGGCTGGTGGGTACCATTGCGGTGGTGATTAAGAAAAAGTATTGCAGTGCATAAACAAAAGCCGGGTGGCGCTACCGCTTACCCGGCCTACGTTTCCCCTCAGGCTCCCTGCATGGTTCGGATGCGCGACGCATCTTCCCCCGGCGTAACGCCGAAGTAACGCTTAAACTCCCGACTAAACTGCGACGCGCTTTCATATCCAACCCGCATCGCCGCCGCGCTGGCCTTCATGCCATCGTGGATCATCAGCATCCGCGCCTTGTGCAGACGGTAGGTTTTGAGGTACTGCAACGGCGACGTGCTGGTGACGGATTTAAAGTTATGGTGAAACGCCGAGACGCTCATATTGGCTTCTGCCGCCAGCTGGTCAACGCTAAGGTTTTCGGTGTACTGGCTCTCAATGCGCTTCAGCACGCGGCTAATCAGGCTGAAGTGCGTTTGCCGGCTTACCAGCGCCAGCAGCGCCCCGCCGCCCGGCCCCAGCAGCACGTGATAAAGAATTTCGCGGATAATCTGCTTTCCGAGAATACGGGCGTCCAGCGGCCTTTCCATCACATCTAACAGGCGTTCGATCGCGCAAAGAATTTCATCCGTTAAGGTCGCGGAGTTAATACCGCTTGCCGCCATCGACGGCCGGAACAGTTCGTCCTCCCCAATCTCCATCAGCAGCTCCTGCAACTGGAGGATATCGACGTTGACGCGGATCCCGGCCAGGGGCACATCCTCTGTCGCGAAGGTTTCACATTCGAAGGGTAAAGGTACTGTCAGAAGCAGATATTCATTGGGATCGTAACGGAAAACGCGCTCGTTGATATAGCCAATCTTATGGCCAGAAAAGAGAAAAACGATGCCGGGCTGATACATCACCGGGGTGCGTGTACCGGGCTGGGTTCCGTAGAGCAGCCGAATATCCGGCAATAGTCCGGACACATTATTTCCATTATCTGTCAGTCTCTTAATCTGCGACGTTAGCTGATGGCAGATGGCATCACGGTTCATTTTCAGTTACTCCGGGTACGGTTTCCGACGTTAACAGTGTGCGCATTTTCTTACCGTTTCTCCAGCGCGCTGTAGAAATGGGCAAGACATCGGCAGGAATGTGCATTGAGAGGATAGCGCCTGCCCGCCACAATGTGCAGCATCAGGTTGCCTTCTGCGCCACCACGATTTTTTACCCACTACAGGGAACAAGCCATGAACAACTTTAACCTTCACACCCCAACCCGCATTCTGTTTGGTAAAGACGCTATCGCTGACCTGCGTGCACAAATCCCGACGGACGCCCGCGTCCTGATTACCTACGGCGGCGGCAGCGTGAAAAAAACCGGCGTACTGGATCAGGTTTACCGCGCACTGGAAGGACTGGACGTGCGCGAGTTCGGCGGGATCGAGCCTAACCCGTCTTATGAAACGCTGATGAACGCGGTGAAAATCGCCCGCGAGGAGCAGATCACCTTCCTGCTGGCAGTGGGCGGCGGCTCCGTGCTGGACGGCACCAAATTCATCGCGGCGGCAGCGCATTACGCTGACGGCATCGACCCGTGGCATATTCTGGAAACGGGCGGCAGCGACATTAGCAGTGCCATCCCGATGGGCTCCGTGTTGACGCTGCCGGCCACCGGCTCTGAATCCAACAAAGGCGCGGTCATCTCCCGTAAAACCACCGGTGACAAGCAGGCCTTTATGAACGAACACGTTCAGCCCGTGTTCGCGATCCTCGATCCGGTTTACACCTATACCCTGCCTGCGCGTCAGGTGGCGAACGGCGTAGTCGATGCCTTTGTTCACACCGTTGAGCAGTACGTGACTTATCCTGTTAATGCCAAAATTCAGGATCGCTTTGCGGAAGGCATTCTGCTGACGCTGATTGAGGAAGGTCCGAAAGCGCTGAAAGAGCCTGAAAACTACGACGTGCGTGCCAACGTCATGTGGGCCGCCACCCAGGCGCTGAACGGCCTGATCGGTGCAGGCGTGCCGCAGGACTGGGCTACCCATATGCTCGGCCACGAGCTGACGGCGATGCACGGCCTGGATCACGCCCAGACGCTGGCGGTGGTTCTGCCTGCGCTGTGGAACGAAAAACGTGACGTTAAACGCGCCAAGCTGCTCCAGTACGCCGAACGCGTGTGGAACATCACCGAGGGTTCCGACGATGCGCGTATTGATGCCGCGATTGCAGCCACCCGTCAGTTCTTTGAAAGCCTGGGTGTGCCAACGCGTCTCTCTGACTACGGTCTGGACGGCAGCTCCATCCCTGCCCTGCTGGCGAAACTGGAAGCACACGGCATGACGCAGATCGGCGAGCATGGCGACATCACCCTGGACGTCAGCCGTCGTATTTACGAAGCGGCACGCTAAGCGTTTTTAGGATCCTGACTTTCGTTTTTTGACATTTCGTCCAGACTTAATGCACATCACATCGTCGGAGGTTCCCTCCGGCGATGAGCACCTGAAGGAGGAAAAATGGCAAACCAAACCGTAATCAAGCTACAGGACGGCAACGTGATGCCCCAGCTGGGGCTAGGCGTATGGAAAGCCGGTAACGACGAGGTCGTCTCCGCCATTCATAAAGCCCTGGAAGTCGGCTATCGGTCCATCGATACTGCCGCCGCCTATAAAAACGAGGACGGCGTGGGGACCGCACTTGCCAGCGCTGGCGTTCCCCGCGATGAGTTATTCATCACCACCAAGCTGTGGAACGACGATCAAAAGCGTCCCCGCGAAGCGTTGCAGGAGAGCCTGGAGAAACTCCAGCTCGATTTTGTTGATCTCTATCTGATGCACTGGCCGGTTCCGGCTATCGATCATTACGTTGATGCCTGGAAGGGGATGATTGACCTGCAAAAAGAGGGGCTGATTAAAAGCATCGGCGTCTGTAATTTCCAGGTTCATCACCTGCAACGCCTGATTGATGAAACGGGCGTCGCGCCGGTGATTAACCAGATTGAGCTGCACCCGCTGATGCAGCAGCGCCAGCTTCATTCCTGGAACGCCACGCACAAGATCCAGACCGAATCCTGGAGCCCGCTGGCTCAGGGCGGCGAAGGGGTGTTTGACCAGAAAATTATCCGCGAGCTGGCGGATAAGTACGGCAAAACGCCGGCGCAGATTGTCATCCGCTGGCATCTGGACAGCGGTCTGGTAGTGATCCCGAAATCGGTCACGCCGTCGCGTATCGCCGAGAACTTCGACGTCTGGGATTTCCGCCTGGATAAAGACGAACTGGGTGAGATTGCGAAGCTGGATCAGGGTAAGCGCCTTGGGCCGGATCCGGATCAGTTCGGCGGTTAATAAAAAACCCCGGCTTGCCGGGGTTTTTCTTTACGCTTTGCGCTTCACAGGCTTCTTCGCGCTGGAATTACCGTTCGAACGCTGATGCACAATCGGCGTGTGCTTGGTCAGCGCCGGGCGCGTATTGCGGTTCTGGCGGCGCGCTTCGCGCATCTCTTCCAGTGTTGGCGCAGGCACCAGACAATCACGACGCGAGCCAATGAGGTGCTTTTTGCCCATCTCTTCCAGCGCCTGACGGATCAGCGGCCAGTTTTTCGGGTCGTGATAGCGCAGCAGCGCTTTGTGCAGACGGCGCTGTTTATCCCCTTTAGGCACCACCACGTCTTCACTCTTATAGCCAATCTTACTCAGCGGGTTCTTGCCGGTGTAATACATGGTCGTCGAATTAGCGAGCGGCGACGGATAGAAGTTCTGCACCTGATCCAGACGGAACCGACGCTGCTTCAGCCACAGCGCCAGGTTCACCATGTCTTCATCACGCGTGCCAGGGTGCGCGGAGATGAAGTAAGGGATCAGATACTGCTCTTTCCCCGCCTGTTTTGAGTAGGTGTCGAACAGCTGTTTAAAGCGGTCGTAGCTGCCCATACCCGGCTTCATCATTTTGGACAGCGGCCCTTCTTCGGTGTGCTCCGGGGCGATCTTCAGATACCCGCCCACGTGGTGCGTCGCCAGCTCTTTAATGTAGCGCGGATCTTCCACAGCGATGTCGTAACGCACGCCAGAGGCGATCAGGATCTTCTTGATGCCTTTGAGATCGCGCGCGCGGCGGTAGAGGTTGATCGTCGGCTCGTGGTTGGTGTCCATATGCTCACAAATGCTCGGATAGACACAGGAGAGACGGCGGCAGGTCTGCTCGGCGCGCGGCGATTTACAGCGCAGCATATACATGTTCGCCGTCGGGCCACCCAGATCGGAGATCACGCCGGTAAAGCCCGGCACCGAGTCGCGAATCGCTTCGATCTCGTTAACAATCGACTCTTCGGAGCGGCTCTGGATAATACGGCCTTCGTGTTCGGTGATCGAACAGAAGGAGCACCCGCCAAAGCAGCCGCGCATGATATTGACCGAAAAGCGGATCATCTCGTACGCCGGAATACGGCTGTTGCCGTATGACGGATGCGGCACGCGCTTGTACGGCAGGGCAAAGACGCTGTCCATCTCTTCGGTAGAGAGCGGGATCGCCGGCGGGTTAACCCAGATATAGCGCTCACCGTGCTTTTGCATCAGCGCTCGGGCGCAGCCCGGGTTGGTTTCGTGGTGCAGAATACGCGACGCGTGGGCGTAGAGCACCTTATCGCTTTTCACCTTCTCGTAAGACGGCAGCAGCACGTAGGTCTTTTCCCACGGCTTCGGACGCGGCGGCTGCACCACCACGGCCTTTGCTTCCGCTTTCTTCGGTTCAACCGGTTTGTTATCCGCGCACGGCAGATCGTCACCGTACGGATGTGGGATAGGGTCGATTTTGCCCGGCATATCGATAATGCGGGAATCTACCCCGCTCCAGCCCGGCAGCGCCTCTTTCACCATGATCGCAGTATTGCGCACGTCGCGGATCTCGCTGACCGCTTCGCCCTGCGCCAGACGGTGTGCCACTTCCACCAGCGGACGCTCACCGTTGCCGAAGATCAGCATATCGGCTTTCGAATCCACCAGCACCGAGCGGCGCACGGTGTCAGACCAGTAGTCGTAGTGCGCGGTACGGCGCAGGCTCGCCTCGATGCCGCCCAGGATCACCGGCACGTCTTTCCATGCTTCTTTGCATCGCTGGGTGTAAACGAGGGTCGCGCGATCGGGACGTTTACCCGCCACGTTGTCTGCCGTATAAGCATCGTCATGGCGCAGCTTACGATCAGCGGTATAGCGGTTGATCATCGAGTCCATGTTGCCCGCGGTCACGCCGAAGAACAGGTTTGGCTTGCCCAGACGCATGAAGTCGTCTTTGCTGTTCCAGTCAGGCTGGGAGATGATCCCCACGCGGAAGCCCTGGGCTTCAAGCATACGGCCACAGATCGCCATGCCGAAGCTCGGGTGATCGACATACGCATCACCCGTTACCAGAATGATATCGCAGCTGTCCCAGCCCAGTTGATCCATCTCTTCCCGGGACATCGGCAGAAACGGCGCCGGTCCAAAGCAGGCCGCCCAGTACTGGGGCCAGGAGAAGAGGTCGCGATCCGGCTGGATCAGGGAAATAGCGCTCATAATGCTTCCGAAGAAAAAATAGACAAAAGGAGCGGGATTATACGCTGGAACATTGTGGGAAATGAAGGGGTATTTATTGCCCGGTGGCGCTACGCTTACCGGGCCTGCGCGCGTGTAGGTCGGGTAAGGCGAAGCCGCCACCCGACACGTTTTACGGCGCCGGATTGACCAGCATCTGCCCTACCGAGCCCCTGTCCATCATCTCCAGCGTCTGGCTGTGGAACAGGAACGGGAAGTGCGGCCACGACGGTTGACCGTAGTAGACCAGCAGTTCTACCTGTCCATCCACCCAGACGGTATCTTTCCAGCCTCTGTCTTCCGGGAACGGCATCGCCCCGTTGACGTTGCGGATCAGGAACGACACTCCTTCAATATGGAACGACTGCGGCATCTCCGAGCGGACGGTCCAGCGCTCCCAGGTTCCCTGCTGGGCGGTGATATCAATGCGGTTAACGTCCCACAGCGCGCCGTTGATGCCCGGGTCATCGCCCAGGCTGATATCGCGACTGCGCACTGCCGGCCCGGTCACGATCTCCTGCGGCAGCAGGCGCATCGGCAGGCTGTCGGTCACCAGCGGCAGCAGGCCGGTCGGGCGCAGCGTCAGCACCAGCGTGGAGACCAGAACGCTCGACGGCTCAAAGAACCCGCGTATGCGGTCAACAATGCTTGCCGCTTCGCCGCAGGTCACGGACACTTCATCTCCGTTGGTCATATCAACGAGGATTTCACGCCGTTCGCCCGGCGCCAGCGCCAGCTGTTTCACCGATACCGGCGCGGGTAATAATCCCTGATCGCCTGAAATAACATGCAGCGCACGGCCGTCGCTCATCTGCAACTGGTAACGGCGCGAGTTGGAGGCGTTCAGCAGACGCAGGCGCACCCAGCCACGAGACACTTCCACAAACGGGCTTTGCGCACCGTTAACCAGCAGCGTATCGCCAACAAAGCCACCGCTGCCCGGCTCGCTGTACTCCGGCGTGCCAAAGTTATCCAGGCGCTTGTCCTGGATGATGACCGGGAAATCGTCCACGCCGTAGTGATTTGGGATCGGCAGCGTTTTACTGACCTCATCCTCAATCAGCCACATCCCGGCCAGGCCGTTGTAGACCTGCTGGGCGGTGCGGTTTGGGGTATTGGCGTGATACCACAGTGTCGCCGCGCTCTGACGAATCGGGAGCACGGGCGCCCAGTCGGCATTCGGCGACATCATGCGCGCCGCGCCGCCAATCAGCGGCCCCGGCACCTGCAATCCACTGACGGTCATCGCGACATTTTCAGTCGTCCGGTTACTGTAGATGAGCTTAACGTCATCGCCATTCCACACGCGAATGGTCGGCCCAAGGTAGCGGCCGTTAATGCCCCATACCTGCGCGCGCGTTCCCTGGGTAAAGGACCAGTGGCTACGCTGAAGCGTGAGGAATAGCGGTTGCCCGCGACGGGATTCAATCAACGGCGGAATGGGCAGCGGCTGTTGCTGCCCGGCGGCGCTGGCTGTCCGCGGCATCGCACCCGCACAAAGGGCGATACCCGAAGCCTGAATAAACTGACGCCGACTGAGTGACATATAAGCTCCATCTGAAACGACTAACAACGCGGGAATTCGTTTTCCCTTAAACGACGCCGGTTAAATCTTACCGGCGGCTTCTCGCTCTGCAACTTCTTTATCGAGCTGCGCAATATGCTGAGCCATCAGCTCACGACAGTGCGTGGCCAGCTCG
The DNA here is from genome assembly GCF_014895905.1 of Enterobacter cloacae complex sp. P15RS. NCBI lineage: Bacteria > Pseudomonadati > Pseudomonadota > Gammaproteobacteria > Enterobacterales > Enterobacteriaceae > Enterobacter > Enterobacter cloacae complex sp. P15RS. Next base: position 57,386 of record NZ_JADBQL010000022.1, read on the forward strand.
CGCACCTGGTCTTTACCGTATTTAGAGGTATCCACCGGCGGCAGCATTTCGACAATCACCAGTCCGTTATTCAGACGGTTAAGATTAATCTTATTCGATGTATTGGAAACACACACGGGAATAATTGGAACACCCGCCGCAATTGCAGCATGAAACGCGCCGGTCTTAAACGGCAGCAGGCCGCGACCGCGGCTGCGCGTCCCTTCCGGGAACATCCAGATTGAGATCCGGCGCTTTTTAAACTGATCCACCACTTCCGCAATGGTGCCATGCGCTTTGGCGCGGTTGTTACGGTCAATCAGCAAGTTACCGGTGAGCCAGTACAGCTGGCCGAAAAACGGGATCCACAGCAGGCTCTTTTTGCCCACGGTTACGGTCGGCGGAAGAACAATATTTGAGGCCGTCACCATATCGAAGTTGTTCTGATGGTTAGCGATATAGATGGCGTTACCGAAATTCTCCGCCCCTTCAGGCAGACGCTTCTCAACCTTCAGGCCAAACAGCGGCGCAAGACGGCCAAACATGTGGCCAAACGTCGCGACATGCTTTGGGTTACGCGGGCTGAACAGGCAGTAAATCGATCCGAAAATACAGACCAGAATGCAGTAAATAACGGTAAGAATGAGACGAACAATGTATAGCATAGCGACCTCTGAAGCCCTGACAGCTGACAATTATACTTCACCTGTGGCCAGGTAAGGACTTTATTACGAGCGCGTATTGTTAATCGCAACGCACGAATTAACAACGTTTTTACGGGAAATTTTACGGTAATACCCCCTCCGGACAGAGGGGGATGAAACAGGTTACTCTTCGCTGTCGTCCGCTTTGCTGCGCACCGGCGAGTCGATCTCCACGCGGTCGATTCGCTGGAGGCCGCGCATCAGTGAGCCACGACGTCCGCGCTCACCCACCACCTTCTGCAATTCTTCCGGACGCAGTTTGATCTTACGTTTGCCGACGTGAATGGTCAGCGTGCTCTGCGGCGGCAGCAGGAAGAGATGCGCCAGGCCATCTTCGCCTTTTGCCGCTTCCGCTGACGGGATACTGATGATTTTGTTGCCCTTCCCTTTCGACAGCTCCGGCAGATCGCTGACCGGGAACATCAGCATACGTCCGGCAGAGGTGATCGCCAGCAGCATGTCGCTTTCGTTCTCGATGATCAGCGGCGGCATCACGTGTGCGTTATCCGGCAGGCTGATCAGCGCTTTACCGGCACGGTTACGCGACACCAGATCGTTAAAGGTACAGATAAAGCCGTAGCCCGCATCGGAGGCCATCAGCAGCTTCTGGTCGTCGGCTTCCATCAGCATATGGTCAACCGTGGCGCCCGGCGGCAGCGTAAGCTTGCCGGTCAGCGGCTCGCCCTGCCCGCGCGCGGACGGCAGGGTGATCGGGTCAATGGCGTAGCTGCGGCCCGTGGAGTCGATAAACGCCACCGGCTGGTTGCTCTTGCCTTTTACCGCCGCCTTAAAGCTGTCGCCGGACTTGTAGCTCAGGCCCGGCGCGTCGATATCGTGGCCTTTGGCGCTACGCACCCAGCCGCTCTGGGACAGCACGATGGTTACCGGCTCGGACGGCAGCATGTCGTGCTCGTTCATCGCCTTCGCTTCTTCGCGCTCATGCAGCGGAGAACGACGGTCATCGCCAAAGGCGTCGGCGTCGGCCTGCAACTCTTTCTTCAGCAGGGTGTTCATCTTGCGCTCGGACGCCAGAATTGCCTGAAGCTGATCGCGCTCTTTTTCCAGCTCGTCCTGCTCGCCGCGGATCTTCATCTCTTCCAGCTTAGCGAGATGGCGCAGCTTCAGTTCGAGGATCGCTTCGGCCTGGGTTTCACTGATGCCAAAGCGCGACATCAGGGCGGGCTTAGGTTCGTCCTCGGTACGAATGATTTCGATCACGTCGTCAATGTTGAGGAACGCCACCAGCAAACCTTCAAGGATATGCAGGCGCTTAAGCACTTTTTCCAGACGATGGTTCAGGCGACGGCGCACCGTATCGCGGCGGAAGGCCAGCCATTCGGTGAGGATCTCCAGCAGGTTTTTCACCGCCGGACGACCGTCCAGACCAATCATGTTCAGGTTGATGCGATAGCTTTTTTCCAGATCGGTAGTGGCGAACAGGTGGTTCATTACCTGCTCCATGTCCACGCGGTTAGAGCGCGGCACAATCACCAGACGGGTCGGGTTTTCGTGATCCGATTCGTCGCGCAGGTCGTCCACCATCGGCAGCTTTTTATTGCGCATTTGGGTGGCGATCTGCTCCAGCACTTTGGCCCCGGAAACCTGGTGCGGCAGCGCGGTGATCACCACGGCGCCATCCTCTTTGGTCCATACCGCGCGCATGCGCACGGAGCCGCGACCGTTCTGGTAGATTTTGCGAATTTCAGCACGCGAGGTGATGATCTCGGCTTCGGTCGGATAATCCGGCCCCTGCACGATATCCAGCAGATCGTCCAGCGAGGTTTTCGGCTGCTCAATCAAGGTGATGGCGGCTTTCGCCACTTCACGCAGGTTGTGCGGCGGAATGTCCGTCGCCATACCCACGGCGATACCGGTGGTGCCGTTCAGCAGGATGTTCGGCAGGCGGGCAGGCAGCATTTTCGGCTCCTGCATCGTACCGTCGAAGTTTGGCACCCAGTCAACCGTACCCTGCCCCAGCTCGCCCAGCAGCACTTCGGCATATTTAGACAGACGGGATTCGGTGTAACGCATCGCCGCGAAGGATTTCGGATCGTCCGGTGCCCCCCAGTTCCCCTGGCCATCCACCAGCGGATAGCGATAAGAGAACGGCTGGGCCATCAGCACCATCGCTTCATAGCAGGCGCTGTCGCCGTGCGGATGGTATTTACCCAGCACGTCACCAACGGTACGGGCGGATTTCTTGAACTTGGCGGTAGCGTTCAGCCCCAGTTCGGACATCGCATAGACGATGCGGCGCTGAACGGGCTTCAGGCCATCCCCGATAAACGGCAACGCCCTGTCCATGATGACGTACATGGAGTAGTTCAGGTAGGCGTTTTCCGTGAATTCATGTAGCGCGAGGCGCTCTGCCATATCGCTCATTACGTGTGATTCCTCAACTCAGAAACCGATGGGTTTCAGGCAATATTGCCGCAGATACTACCTCATCTGGCGAGTTGAGTCACAAAGAAAAAGGGCCGCTCATGCGGCCCTTTCCGGGTTATTTGTTCAGCTTGATAACCTGCTTCACGTCGATTTCAAACTCGTTCCAGTCTTTATCGATTTTCCCCTGAAGCTCGACTTTATCCTGTGGCGTTACCGTCACGCCGTTCCAGCGCTTGTGGTCGATCTCAACCACCACCGTGCCGCTTTCGTCGCGGAAGGTGTAACGGTCATCGGACAGGCGCTCGGTGATATTACCGCGCAGTTTCACCCAGCTGTCGTCCTTCATGTCTTTCACCTTAGCCGCGGTGGTGAGGTTGGCGTTGTTATCGACAAAGCCGCCCTGCTGGGTTTGCGTCTGGGTCTGTGTTGCAGATGGGCCCGTGAAGCCGCCCTGTGCAGCAAAAACAGGGGCAGTGGTCATCATCATGATGGCAGCAATTGCAGCGTATTTTTTCATCTTTATCTCTCCCTTTAATGTCGTTTCACAATCCATTAAACAGGGTAAACCTTAACAACTTCTTAAGGGGAAAATTTATTTATTTTTACTGTACAGCATGCGCGTGCAGAAGGTTTACTGACGGCATCAAGGAGGGACAATGCGCATTTTACTGGTAGAAGACGACAAGCTTATCGGCGATGGCATCAAAGCGGGCTTAAGCAAAATGGGCTTTAACGTGGACTGGTTTACCGACGGTAAAACCGGTCAGGCGGCCCTGTACACCGCGCCTTACGATGCCGTAGTGCTGGACCTGACGCTGCCG
>NZ_JADBQL010000022.1:61296-175172 GCF_014895905.1 Enterobacter cloacae complex sp. P15RS
GAGCCGGTGCTGATCCTGACGGCGCGGGATGCGCTGAACCAGCGCGTGGAAGGCTTGCGCCTGGGGGCGGATGATTACCTGTGTAAACCGTTCGCGCTGATTGAAGTGGCAGCCCGCCTCGAAGCGCTGGTGCGCCGCAGTCACGGGCAGGCGCGCAGCGAGCTGCGTCACGGCAAGGTCACGCTCGACCCGACAAGCCTTGTCGCCACGCTGGACGGCGAAACGCTGGTGCTTAAACCAAAAGAGTTCGCCCTGCTGGAACTGCTGATGCGCAACGCGGGCCGCGTGCTGCCGCGCAAGGCCATCGAAGAGAAACTCTACAACTGGGATGATGACGTCTCCAGCAACGCCGTCGAAGTCCATGTACATCATTTACGCCGCAAGCTCGGCAGCGAATTTATCCGCACCGTGCACGGCATCGGTTATACCCTGGGTGACGCATGAAACTGACCCAACGCCTGAGCCTGAAGCTGCGCCTGACGCTGCTCTTTTTGCTGCTTTCCCTGGCGGCCTGGTTTGCCGCAAGCGTGGTCGCCTGGCACCAGACAACCGACAAGCTCGATAAACTGTTCGATACCCAGCAGATGCTGTTTGCCAAACGGCTGCTGACGATGGACATGGACGAACTCCGCGCGCCGGAGCGTATGCGCGAGGTGCCGAAAAAAGCGAAACACGGCCATCTTGACGACGACGCGCTGGCCTTCGCGATCTTCACCGCCGACGGCAGCATGGTGCTTAACGACGGCGAGAACGGGCGCGACATCCCCTATCACTACCGCCGGGACGGGTTTGATGACGGCCGGTTGCAGGATGACAGCGACGAATGGCGTTTCCTGTGGCTAACCTCCCCGGACGGGAAATACCGCGTGGTGGTCGGTCAGGAGTGGGAGTACCGACAGGATATGGCGCTGGACGTGGTCAGCTCGCAGCTGACGCCGTGGCTGGTGGCGCTGCCCGTGATGCTGCTGTTGCTGATTGTCCTGCTGAGCCGGGAACTGAAGCCGCTGAAAAACCTGGCGCAGACCCTGCGCTCGCGCTCGCCGGATGCGACCGATACGCTGCCCACCCACGGCGTGCCGACGGAGGTTCGTCCCTTGCTTGATGCGCTTAACCATCTTTTTGCCCGTACACAGGAGATGATGGCCCGCGAGCGCCGCTTCACCTCGGACGCCGCCCACGAGCTGCGCAGCCCGCTGGCCGCGCTGAAGGTGCAAACCGACGTGGCGCAGCTTTCGCACGACGATCCCGAGGCGCAGTCTAAAGCGCTGGGGCAACTGCATGCGGGCATCGACCGCGCCTCCCGGCTGGTGGACCAGCTTCTTACCCTGTCGCGCCTGGATTCACTGGATAACCTTGATGACGTCGAACCCGTAGCGATGGCTGATTTGCTGCAATCCGCGGTGCTGGACATCTGGCATCCGGCGCAGCAGGCGGGCATTGATGTTCGGCTCAACGTTAATGCGCCCGAGGTGATGCGTCATGGGCAGCCGCTGCTGCTGAGCCTGCTGGCGCGTAACCTGCTGGACAACGCCGTTCGTTACAGCCCGCGCGGCAGCGTGGTGGACGTGACGCTGAATACCCAAAACTTTACCGTGCGCGATAACGGACCGGGCATTTCTCCTGAAGTGCTGGCACGCATCGGCGAGCGTTTTTATCGTCCACCCGGGCAGGACGCTACCGGCAGCGGCCTGGGGCTGTCTATCGTGAAGCGTATCGCAACGCTACACGGGATGCGCGTCTCGCTGGACAATGCGCCCCAAGGGGGCTTTGCGGTGACCGTCAGCTGGTAAGATTATTGCGCTTAGCGCAAAAGACTTTGCACATTTTGCTTATTTTTCCGCTCCGTCCTCGCGCGTAGAATACCCGGCATACTCTCAGCATCGAGGACAAATAATGAGCAACATTCTGATTATCAACGGCGCAAAAGAATTTGCGCACTCTAAAGGCCAGCTGAATGACACCCTGACCGAGGTCGCGGATGGTTTCCTGCGCGACGCCGGACATGATGTTAAGGTCGTGCGCGCGGACAGCGATTATGACGTGAAGGCCGAAGTGCAGAACTTCCTGTGGGCCGACGTAGTGATCTGGCAGATGCCGGGCTGGTGGATGGGCGCACCGTGGACCGTGAAAAAATACATGGACGACGTGTTCACCGAAGGTCACGGTTCGCTGTATGCCAGCGACGGCCGTACCCGTTCAGATGCGTCTAAAAAATACGGTTCCGGCGGCCTGATTCAGGGCAAAAAATATATGCTCTCCCTGACCTGGAACGCGCCTCTTGAAGCGTTCACCGAGAACGATCAGTTCTTTGAAGGCGTGGGCGTAGACGGCGCGTATCTGCCGTTCCACAAGGCTAACCAGTTCCTGGGAATGACGCCGCTGCCGACCTTTATCGTCAACGACGTGATTAAAATGCCGGACGTCCCGCGCTATATCGCAGAATACCGCAAGCATCTCGCGGAAATTTTTGCTTAACTGTTAGCCTGGAATTAGAAGGAGTTAACCATGCTTACCGTAATTGCTGAAATCCGTACGCGTCCCGGCCAACATCACCGCCAGGCGGTGCTGGATCAGTTCGCAAAAATCATCCCGACCGTTCTGAAGGAAGAAGGCTGCCACGGCTACGCGCCGATGGTGGATGCCGCTACCGACGCTAGCTTCCAGGCAACCGCGCCAGACTCCATCATCATGGTGGAGCAGTGGGAAACCGTCGCCCACCTTGAAGCGCATTTGCAGACCGCGCATATGAAAGCGTGGAGCGATGCGGTGAAAGGGGATGTCCTTGAAACCCACATCCGTATTCTGGAGCAAGGGGTTTAAGTTCTGTGAAATTTGCCGGGTGGCACTGCGTTTACCCGGCCTACAACTTTCCCCCGCAGGCCCGGTAAGCGTTAACGCCACCGGGCTTTTTTTATCACCTTACCGCTCAACTGCTATGCTTATTCTGACTTCATGTTTAACAGGAGGATGGAATGGGTCTTTTTAACTTCGTGAAAGAAGCAGGCGAAAAGCTGTGGGACAACCTGACCGATCATAAGGGTCAGAGCGACAAAATCACCGAGCACCTCAAGAAACTCAACATTCCCGGTTCCGATAAAGTTCAGGTTAACGTCACCGACGGCAAGGCCAGCGTAACGGGCGACGGGCTGACGCAGGAGCAGAAAGAAAAAATCCAGGTCGCCGTCGGCAACATCGCGGGCGTCAGCGAGGTGGAGAACAATATCACCGCAACGGACGCCAAAGATGAAGCAACCTACTATACGGTGAAATCCGGCGACACTCTAAGCGCCATCTCTAAAACCGTGTACGGCGATGCCAACCAGTACAACAAGATCTTTGAGGCGAACCGCCCGATGCTCTCCAGCCCGGATAAAATTTATCCCGGCCAGACGCTGCGTATTCCTAAGGCATAACGTCTGAGGCTATTGGTTCACGTCGCGCAGAGGAACAGCATGAAAATCGCTTGTCTTGGCTGGGGCTCGTTAATCTGGAAAAGCGGCGCGTTACCGGTAGCCGGTGAGTGGCAAACCGACGGGCCATCACTGCCCGTCGAGTTCTGCCGCGTAAGCGATGGCGGCGAACTGGCGACCGCCATCTGCATGAACGCGCCCGCCCTGCCTGTGCTTTGGGTATGGCTGAACGCCACTTCGCTCAGCGTGGCCTCTCAGGCCCTGCGCGAGCGGGAGGGCATTCCTGACGATCGCTGCGATGGTATCGGCTCGCTGCTGATAACCGGACGCAACGCGGGAGTGATCTCAACATGGGCGAGGGAGAGAGGAATTGAGGCGCTCATCTGGACCGGGCTCCCTCCGAGAAGCGCGTCGCAGGAAGGCAGGGTTCCTGCCGTGGACGAGGCCATCGCTTATCTCGACGGCCTCAGCGGACAGACCCGCAGCCATGCGCGGGACTATATTTGCCGCGTGCCTGCCCAGCTTGATACGCCCTACCGGCGCGCCATAAAAGAGGTGCTTGGGTGGTGATACCCCTGCCCGTTACCAGTACAGCTTCCAGCTCTGGGTGAAGCGCACCAGCGCCTCAACATAGAAGTAATCGCCCCAGCTTGCGCATTCATCCACGCCTTTGTTGCTCGCCAGGTGGTAGACCGAGTGCTTCAGGATCCCGTTGCCCTTCTCGTCTTTGCCCATCAGATAGTGCTTCGTCAGCGACGACATGATGCCTTTCGCCCACTCCAGATAACCCTCCCGGTCCGGATCCGTCACCGGCAGATGCTTCACCAGCTCCAGCAGCCCGCACACCGCAATCGCCGCCGACGACGAGTCGCGCAGCGCATCAGTGCCTACCAGCGCCAGATCCCAGTGGCAGACGTAATCTTCCGGCAGGCGGTTGAGGAAGTAGTTCGCCAGCCGTTTCGACAGGGCAATCATCGTTTCATCGCCGGTATAGATATAGCTCAGCAGGAAGCCGTAAATCCCCCACGCCTGCCCGCGCGACCAGCACGAGTCGTCGGCATAGCCCTGCTGCGTGTTGCCGTAGCGCGGCGCGCCGGTTAACACATCCATATAGTAGGTGTGGAAGGTGGAGGCATCGTCACGAATAAGGTACGTCGCCGCCTGCATGACGTGCGCTTTGGCCGCGTCGGCAAAACGCGGATCGCCCGTTTGCTCGGTTGCCCAGTAGAGCAGCGGCAGGTTCATGTTGCAGTCGATGATCATCCGTCCGGCCTGATCGGGATCGGAGAGATCGCCCCACGCCTGGATGATCTTCGCCTTCTCATGGAAGCGCTCCAGCAGCGCCTCCGCCGCCAGCAGCGAGAAGCCGCGCGCCTCGCGGTTGCCGGTGAGTCGCCAGGCCGCCACGCAGGAAAGCGTGTACAGGAAGCCTAAATCGTGGGTGTTGGTGTCGTTGCGCCCGGCGATGCGCAGGCCAAACGAGCGCACGTGTTTTTCCGCCATCGCGCGAAATTTCTCCTCGCCGCTCATCTCCCACGCCAGCCACAGCTGGCCGGTCCAGAAGCTGGTGGTCCACTCCACGTTTTCGGTCAGCGGATAAAAGCCCTCTTTGCAGGTCTCCGCCGGGAATTTGTCGCCGAACACCGTTAAATGACGGCTAATCAGGTCGAGAACGTGGCCGCGGGCCGAACTCAGCTCATCGCTGAATGCGCGGGAATCAACGGGCGCAGCGATAGCAGACAGACGTTCCTCTTTGATACGACTTAACATATTTCGGTTCCTTCTTTGACGGCGTAATTAGCGTGTTGAGGTTTCTGCTACGTTCAGCGCACGGGCCCCGCGCCACTTGCTCTGACAGGCGGATAACGTAAAGGCAGAAATAAGGGTAAAGGTCAGCGCCGTAGCGCCCATGATGATATAGGTGTGCTCAAAGCCGATGCGGTCGTACATATAGCCGGCAGGAGAAGAGACCACCACGTTGCCAACGTACAGCATCGCCTGATAGCCAAGTAAATACATGGTGGCATTGACGCGCTTGTCGAAATGCTCGGCGATATATTTAAAGACCGACACCAGCAGCAGGCATATTTCCAGGCCGTACAGCGGCTTAAGCACGGAAATTAACAGGTGAGAGTCACACATGCCGGAAATAATTAGACGCGCCCCGACAACCAGCCCGACAATTAACAGCCCGCGCTTGGCGCCAATAAAATTCACAAACAGCGGGACCACCATATACATGACAAATTCCATGCCCGACTGCACCGTACCGAGGTAGCCAAATACCGCGTTGCCCTCGTGAATATCGTCGAAGAAGGTGACGAAATAGCGCGAGAACTGCTGCTCGGCGATAAACATCATCCACGCCACGCCCGCCACGTACAGGCAGAAGGCCCAGAATTTGCGGTTTCGCAGCAGGGCGTAAACGTCAGACGGGGCGATTTTCTCTTTCGTCAGCACCTCCCCTGCGTGAGCGGAGTTAGTGTTCACTTTCAGGTTCAGCAGGACGATCAGCATCACCACCGACGCCACGCTGCCGAGAATAAAGTTATACGCCGGTGAGAGGTTAAACAGCAGGCCGGAGAAGGACGACGCCACCGCCCAGCCGAGCGAGCCCCACATGCGAATTTGCCCGAACTCCATGCCGTTCAGGCGGCTAAAGCGGTCGGAATAAGATTCGCACGCCGCCACGCCCGCGTACCAGGCAAAGCTTAAATAGAGCGCGCCGATAATAATCCCCAGCAGGGTGTTGGACATTAACAGCGGCTGGTAAACATAAATAAAGAACGGAGCCATTAGCGCCGACATGATCACCACAAAATAGAGCAGGTATTTGCTCATGCCGATCTTATCGAGAATATAGCCGTAGATCGGTTTGAGAATAACGGAGAAGATCCCGTTAACCGCAAAGACGGTTCCAATCACCGACCCGCTAAGATTGGCTTTCTGGCCGAGCCAGATCGCCAGCAGGCCAATGCTGGCAGACCAGGTAAAGAAATAGAGAAAAATAAAGCTGCTGATTTTGTAATATTCCGTTCTGCTGGTTGTCGATGTACTTTTCATATCATCCTCGCCGACGTGTAGGGCCAGATTTTTTATAGTGTGAACGACAGCTTACGTTCGCTTCCGGGTTCGTGGATCACGACCTGGTGATGGGTAATGTTCAGCTGCGGTACCGCCGCAGCTATCGGTTTTTCGCAGGCCAGGACGGCGCAGCAGAGCCAGCTCTCCCCCGGCGGGAGTTCGGTTTGCAATAGCGGAATGGAGGCGCACCCGGCAAACATCACGCTGCTGTTGGGCGGGGTGACGACGCTGCCCGGCGCGCGGGTGATATCGGGCGAGAGATCGACAATCGCGCTGCTGCCGTTTTCTGCCGTCAGGTAACTTCCCCGCTCGCGCAGCTGGTGGTCCGTTTTCAGCACCGCAAAGCCGCCCTCGACGGTTTGCAGGGTACGTGCGCTGTTGATACGGTGCAGGCGCAGGTGCCACTCCCCGAACGGGATTTGCCAGGTCTCTATGTGCACGTCGCGCCACGGCGACCAGCGCGAAAAAATATAGTTTTCCTCCACCCGAACCTCGTCGCATTCGCGACGTCCGCGGAAATAGTCGTCTCCGTCCGCCAGCAGCAGCATGGAATCGCAGGCCGCATGCTTCAGGCCAAAACGCCCGCGCTCAATGGTGAAGCCGAAGCGGCTGGAGTAGGCAAATTTGGTGTATTTCGCTTCGGTGTTGACGTAGTTGTTCAGCTCCAGCTGGCCGGCGGTGAGCATGACGACGTGCTGAGAGTCTTTCGAGTGCATCAGGATCTGCTGCGCGTGCGGGATCACGCGCGTCTCAGCCAGCGCGGGCAGCGGCTGCTCGTCGGCCTGCCAGAACGGATGCGTCTCCGGCAGCGCCAGAATCAGGTAGGTTTTCAGCGCCCAGTACGGTGAACCGGGGGAGTTGTAGTCCTCGCACATCGCCAGGTTCGGGCAGGCAAAGCCGAGGGTGAGAATGCCGTCGCGGTCGGTAATCGGCTGCTGCTGCCACCAGCGCAGATGCCGCAGCACGATGCCCTTCACGATGCCTGGCGTGAACACGTCCAGCCCGGAAAAGGCCACCGCGCTCCAGAAGGCGACCATCGCAAAGCGGTAGGTCAGGCTGCGGCCAAACGGAACCGAGGCGCCGTCGGCGGCGGACCAGTAGATAAAGTCTTCCGCGAAGAGGCGCGAGCGCTCGCGCAGTACCTCCGCCCTTGCCTCGTCACCGCTCAGGGTGGCGTAAATCAGGCCGTAGAAGTGGAAGGCCATGGAGATGTAGTAGTCTTTCGGGCGGCCCGGGCCATCGGAATACCAGCCGTCGCCGAGGTAGTAGGCGTCCATCAGCGTAAAGCGACGGTCAATGGCGGCCTGGTCGTACGGCAGCCCGGCGCGCTTAAAGCCGAGCTGAACCATAATGGCAAAATAGTTCCAGTTGCTGTCCGGCATCTGCGCATCGGTGATTTGGTTGAGCCACGCGTGCAGGTTCATCACCTCGCGTCCGGTAAAGCGCGCGGTGAGCGTCTCCCCCAGCAGAGCAAGTCCCAGACCGTAGGCCGCCATCTCCACCAGACGCTGATCGTACGGGCCGGTTTCGCCCCAGTAACCGGTGCTTTGCGGGTCGGTACCGATCTTGATGGCGGTAAGGTACTTCTCGCTGAACGGCGTGCTTTCGCCGGACGCCATCAGCGGAAACAGCCCCCACAGCGCGCGGGAAAGGCCCTCCATCTGCGCAATATCCGTTGTGTAATGGGCGCAGGTATCACCCAGCGAGAACCGTGAACGGTTTGCCGGAAATTGCGTGTCCAGCGCTTGTAAAAGCTCATTCAACGACGCCACCACATCCTGGCGTGAAGACAACGGATTTGATTTTTCTTTGTTTGCCGCCCACATCGGTTCGCCCTCGTAATCAACTGCGGCAAAGCATAGTGAATCCGCAAGGGGCAGAAATGTTAGCCGTGTCACAGGCATGAACGATGAATAAACCTCCAGTTGAGAAAATTTAAAAAGGTGGTTTATAAAGACGATCAGACGGGAAAAAGTTGAGTTTTATTGCACTATGCGCGACACGCCGACATCCGACCTTCTGGAACTGATCGCCCTGAACGATACCGTGGCCTCGTTCAGCCGCCTGTTTGCCAATACCGTGCGCTACCATCACTGGCATCAGTGTCTGGAGATCCTCTACGTGGAAGAGGGCTTTGGCGTAGCGATCGTCGATAATCGTCACTACACCATGCGCCCCGGAAGGCTGTTTTTCTTCCCGCCTTTTACGCTGCATAAGGTGATGGTGGACGAACAGGCAGAGGCGATTTACCGCCGCACCATCATTCACCTCGACCAGCATGCGGTGCTGAAGATCCTGCGGGATTTTCCCCAGAGCCAGCAGCGGCTGGAGCGGCTGTCACGCCGCGGGGGCGAAGCGTGGGTCGCCGATTTAGCCCACTGCCATCACTATATCGACCATCTGTTTGGCTGCTACAAACCGCCGATGAACAGCGAGAGTATCGCCAGCCTGCTGATCGGGCTGTTTGCGATGCTTCCCGCCGATCGCGACGGTGAGCCGGGCAACAGCCAGGGGATCGCCAGCCGGGTGATGTTCTGGCTCGACGAGCATTATCAGGAGAAATTTCGCCTGGACGCGCTGGCCAATGAGCTGGGGAAATCCCGCAGCTACGTATCGCGAAAATTCCATGCGGAAACGGGCGAAAAAATTCATGACTATCTGAACACGCTAAGGTTGCGTAAGGCGTGTGAGTGTTTACTCCACACTGATTCAAGCGTGCGTGACATTGCCGCACAGACGGGTTTTTCCGACGTGACGTGGTTTATCAGCGCGTTTAAAAAAGGGATTGGCGAGACGCCGTTGCAGTACCGGAAAAACCATCGTGCGGTGTGATCGAGGGGACTGCTCACGGCTTATCATCCAGCCCACACGGAGAAAGTGTAAATCAACCGCTCTTCTTGCCCGGCTTTAACCCTCGGTGAAATTCGTTGATGCGCTTCATGGACCTGATGGTGCGCTGCGGCTCGGTGGAGGCGACGGACAAAATAATCATCTCCAGACACAGCAGCACCGTGCCGTGCAGCGGGATTTTGCCCTTCTCGCCACCGCGCGGGACGTGGATCACCACGCTGGCCTCTTTGCTAAAGCGTGAGTCAGTGGCGTTGGTCAGCAATATGGTGGGAATGCCCAGGCGCTTCGCTTCACGCAGCGTCGTCAGCCCTTCCCGGTGCGCGGATTTTTGCGCCATCATCACCAGCACATCACCGCGCTGTAAGGCTATCAGCTGTTCGGCGAGGCCGATACCGGTGCGGTTGAGTGGGATCGCAGGCAGGCCGATGCGGCTAAACAGGCGGGAGGTATACTCGGCCAGGATGCCGGATGCGCCAATACCAAAAATTGCGACCTGTCTCGCCTGCGCCAGCAGCGACACGGCCTGCGCCATCGCGTAACGGTTACCCGGTTCGGACAACACATTACAGGTATGCTGATGCCCTTCCAGCACAAAATCGATGCTCGCGTTGACGTCACTGGTCAGCGTATTCACCGTGGTGGACATCTTCTCGCTGGAGGTGACCACCGGACCAAACCACTGCTCAAGCGTCTGCTTGAGATCCCGTAGCCCGCCAAACCCCAGCGCCTGAATGGCTCGCACCACGGTGGCGTCCGAGGTTTTTAGCACTGCGGCGATCTCCATGGCCGTCTGTTCCATAACGGCTTCACGGTTTTCATTGATATAGCGCGCCACCTGGAGCAGGCGCGGTGTCAGCTGGTGCGCCCGCGAGCGAAAGCGGTCGCCGTAGACATCAATTTTTCGAATCATCGTGCGGCCTCCGGCAGCGGACGACCCGCTATCTGCGACTGCACCTGCGCGACCATCAGTCCTAGCGAGGCGAACGAATTTGAGATCGCTTCCTCGCGGGAGATCAGCACGTAATGCCCGGTCCGGCAGGCGTTAAGAAACTGGCACCAGCCCGGCATCACCGCGTCCATCGCCGCCAGCTCGTCCTGCGGTTTACCGCCTGTATCTCCGCGCCAGGTGGCAAAGACGAAATCAGCATCCAGCTCCGGCAGGCGCTCGGCGCTGACGTCGATGCGCCCGCCCTCCGGGATGCTCTCGATCAACGGCGGAAACGTAAATCCCGCATCGCGCAGTACGCGCCCAAGTGAATGGTAGCTGTGCATGGCGTTAATCTTTCCCTGGTTAGCCTGAATCACCGAGACGGTGATTTTGCGGGTATCGATGGTCGCCTTCAGGGCCTTAATTTGTTCCTGGTAGCGACGTTCCAGAACCTTCAGCTTCGCCTGCGTGCCGGTCAGCTGTGCCAGCTTGCGGTAGATTTCCGGCGCGCCGCCGTCCAGGTGATCGATACTCACCGTCGGGGCAATTTTTTCCAGCTGTTCCACCGGCGTGTTGCGGGTTGGCTCAGTGATGATCAGGTCCGGCTTCGCGGCGGCGATGGCTTCGATATCGATATCCGCGGTGCCGATGAATGTGATGTCGGCATTATCAAAATCGATGCCCGTCAGCATACCGCTGGAACGCAGAAAATGGCTGCCGTCCGGTCGGGTACGGCCATGGCTGGCAACCGGCGGTACGCCAAGCTCGATCAGCGGAATGGTAATATCCAGGTCGTGCAGGGAAACAATTCGTTTCGGCTTAACCGGCACCATCACTTTGCGGTTCAGGTCGTCAGTAAACGTCTGCGTTGGCTCTGCGGCTCCGACAGCAAAGCCCACCAGCAGCAGCATTGAGAAAAGTACGCGCATCACACACTCCTAAAATCGGTCCCGTCGTTGCCAGAGCAGCAGCAGGAAAAATGGTCCGCCAATCAATGAAATGACAATGCCCGCCGGCAGCTGCAACGGGAGGAATGCCAGCCGCCCGACGTTATCCGCCAGCAGTACCAGCAGCGCGCCCAGCACGGCGCTTCCCGTCAGCAATACGGTTTGCCCGCCGCGCAGCAGCAGGCGCGCCATATGCGGCGCAATCAGCCCGACAAAACCTATACTCCCCACGCAGGAGACGCAGGCCGCCGTCAGCACCACGGGCGCAAACACGCGCAGCAGCGCGAGACGTGAGGTGCGTACGCCGAGCCCCGTTGCGGCCTGGTTGCCGAGCAAGGCCACGTCCGCGGCGCGCCCGGTTAAAAGCAGCAGGGCAAACGCGGGCAGCGCCCAGGCCGCAGCCATGCCGAGCAGGGTCCAGTTAGCGGCATGCAGGCTTCCGGCCAGCCACAGCATCGCGGTCTGCACGTCGCGCACGTCGGCAGTGGTCATAAAGACGCCCATCGCGGCGGCAAACGTCCACGACACGCCTATGCCGATCAGGATGAATCGCGGACGCGAGATATCGCGAGACAGCGCCACCACCAGCAGCGCGGTGAGTAGCCCACCCGCCATGCCGACCAGCGGACGCCACGCCAGCCCCACTGCCGGAAACTGAAAAATCAGCAGCAGCACCGCCGCGCTACAGCCCTCTTTCACGCCGATGAGTCCGGGATCGGCGAGCCCGTTACGGGTGATGGACTGCATGGCTGCCCCCGCCATGCCAAGCATCGCCCCGCACAGCACCGCCATCAGCAGGCGCGGCAGGCGGATATCCATCACAATGTAATGCGCATCCGCCGTCAGACGTTCAGGGTAAAACAGCGCACGTCCGATGGCGGAAGCAGGAATGGGCAGCGAGCCGTGCGTCAGGCCAAAACTCAGCAGCAGTAAAGCGGCAAGGGTTAAAACGGTCAGATACCGCAGCGCCCTCGGGCGAACCAGCGCCGAGAGGGGCCCGAGACGTAACGCACGCAGTCCGGCCCGGTTCATTTGAACATCCTCGAGGCCATGAAGATAAAGATCGGTGCGCCGACCATGGCGGTCATGACGCCCGTTGCCAGCTCATAGGGCGTAAACAGCGTGCGGGCGGCGATATCCGCCAGCAGCAGAACCAGTGCCCCGCACAGGGCCGAAAGCGGAACCATCACCCGCAGATCCACCGAAACCAGACGACGCACGAGCTGCGGCACCACGAGCCCGATAAACCCGATCGGCCCGGCAATGGAAACGGCCGCGCCGCACAGCAGGGCAATGGCCAGCAGTGCGAACAGGCGGGTTTTTAAGAGCGACACGCCAAGCCCCTGCGCCATGCTGTCGCCCAACGCCAGCATGTTCATTGCTGGCGACAGCCAGAGCGCCAGCACAAAACCCACGGCTGCTACCCCAGCAGCGCTGCGGATAGCGTCTGCGTTTAACCCCGCCAAATCTCCCGCCAGCCAGGTCCGCATGGCGAGCAGCGTCTGTTCATCCAGAATCAACACGGTGGCGGTAATCGACGAGGCAAACGCCGACATCGCCACGCCGCACAGCGTGACCTTCATCGGCGTGAGCCCGGTACGCCCGGAAGAGGAAAACATCAGCACCAGCAGAAACAGCACGGCGGCGCCTGCGCAGGCAATCAGCGGCCGCCCAAACGGCAGTGACAGCCCGAGGGCGCTAGTCAGCACAACCGCCAGCGCAGCCCCGGCATTTAGCCCCAGGATGTGCGGTTCACCGAGCGGATTGCGGATCGCCGACTGCAACAGCACGCCCGCGACGCCGAGCGCGGCGCCCGTCACCATGGCGGCGCACAGGCGTATCAAGCGCAGCCTGACGATCACGTTATGGTCAAAATTGCGCGGATCGAAGTGGAAAAATGCCTCCACCACCGTTCGCGGAGCGATAACGCGCGCGCCAATGCCCAGGTGGGCAATCGCACCTGCCCCCAGCAGCAACGTGAACAGGATGAAAGCCAAAGACGTGCGCATCATGATTTGTCGACCGACTGGCGAAACGGCATAAAAAAGGGTTTACCGGTCAGCGGATTAACAGACATATGCACATCAACATCAAACACCGATTTAATGAGCGCCGGCGTGCAGGTGTCGCCTTCGTGCAATACGCCCTCGACTTTCCCCTGACGTAAAAAGACCAGCGAATCACCGTAGTTTACGGCGAAGTTGAGATCGTGCAGTACCACTACCACCGTGCGTCCGTGCCGGCGCGTGAGCGTATGCAGCAGTTCGAGGATCTCTACCTGATAGCGAAGATCGAGGTAAGTGGTCGGCTCATCAAGCAGGATATACGGCGTTTGCTGTGCCAGCGCCATCGCGATCCAGCAGCGCTGGCGCTGGCCGCCGGACAGGCTTTCCACGGGCAAATCGGCAAACGCCGCCGTGCCCGTCAAACATAACGCCTCTTCCACGGCCCGCTCATCTTCCTCGCTCCACTGGCGCATAAGGTTCTGCCAGGGAAAACGCCCGCGCGAGACCAGCTCAAATACGGTTAATCCTTCCGGCAGCAGCGGAGACTGCGGCAGGATGCCGAGCTGCCGGGCAACCGCTTTGGTGGGCTGCGCGTGGATGGCTTTGCCGTCGAGCACCGCGCTGCCGCCAAGCGGCTGGAGCAGACGCGCGATGGTGCTCAGCAGCGTGGATTTTCCACAGCCGTTCGCCCCCACCAGAACGGTTATTTTCTGCTGGGGGATCGTGAGGGAGATATCATCAACGATGATTTTTTTCTGGTAACCCGCCGAAAGGTTCTTCAGAACCAGACCCGAGGTTGTCGTGTTGTGAGCCACGTGAATGCCAACGTAATAAAAATAAAACTCATTCTCTTTTAAGAAGTTTGCCGCTGCGCCGTGTAGTAGTCAAGCCATGTAAAGCCCTAAAAAAACCAGGGGTGAATGCATAACACAACACAGTCATTAAGAATTATTTTTTGTTTTAATTCATAAAGTTAAACATCTGACGTCGCGCTAAATAGCCGCGATAACTCCCTGTAGTCGATTTTTTCTTTTTTTCATTTACTACTACATTTGCTCATGTTTGAATGATTCTCAATTACAAGTTCGATGCCATTCAGGCTAACGAACAGACCGTAAGGGCAATGACTCACACATTTCTCCGCGAGCCTTCTCTCGCCGGATTTTTCGGGATAACAGATTTAATGGCTAAATTCACACCTTCATTCTCTGGGATAAAAGGGCGCGCGCTCTTTTCACTGGTGTTTATGGCTCCCCTGGTACATGCAGCGGCAAAAGACGGCGACACCCTGACCGTTACCGCCGATCCGAATGCTACCCTTGACGCTACCAGCGGCTACCAGCCCCTGAACACCTCCACCGCCACGCTAACCAACATGCCGATGCTGGACATCCCGCAGGTGGTGAACACGGTTAGCGACAAAGTGCTGGAAGATCAACACGCGACGACGCTCGACGAGGCGCTGTATAACGTCAGCAACGTGGTGCAGACCAACACCCTGGGCGGCACGCAGGATGCCTTTGTGCGCCGCGGTTTTGGCGCCAACCGCGACGGGTCGATCATGACCAACGGCCTGCGTACCGTGCTGCCACGCAGCTTTAACGCGTCAACCGAGCGCGTGGAAGTGCTGAAAGGTCCAGCCTCAACGCTGTACGGGATCCTCGACCCCGGCGGGCTGATTAACGTGGTGACCAAACGCCCGAAAACCCAATTTGGCGGCTCGCTATCAGCCACCTCCTCAAGCTTTGGCGGCGGTACCGGGCAGTTCGATGTCACTGGCCCGGTTGAAGGCACGCGCCTGGCGTATCGCCTGACGGGTGAATATCAGGATGAAGATTACTGGCGCAATTTTGGCACCGAGCGCAGCACTTTTATTGCCCCGTCGCTGACCTGGTTCGGCAATGATGCCACCGTGACGGTGCTCTATTCGCATCGCGACTATAAGACGCCGTTCGATCGCGGGACAATTTTCGATCTCAATACTAAGCAGCCGGTAAACGTGGATCGCAAAACCCGCTTTGACGAGCCGTTTAACGTCACTGACGGGCAATCCGATCTCGCTCAGCTCAACGCGGAATATCGCCTCAACGGCCAGTGGACCGCGAAGTTCGACTACAGCTTTAGTCAGGATAAATACAGCGATAACCAGGCGCGCGTGATGGCCTACGATTCAAAAACCGGCAACCTGACTCGCCGCGTGGATGCCACGCAGGGATCGACCCAGCGGATGCACACCACCCGCGCGGATCTTCAGGGGAACGTGGATATCGCAGGCTTCTACAATGAGATCCTGACCGGCATCTCGTATGAGAATTACGACCTGCTGCGCACGGATATGATCCGCTGCAAGAACGTTAAAGGTTTCAATATTTACAACCCGACGTATGGCGATATTGGCAAGTGCACCACCGTTTCAGCCTCCGACAGCGACCAGACCATCAGGCAGGAGAGCTACTCCGCCTATGCGCAGGACGCGCTGTACCTGACCGATAAATGGATTGCCGTTGCCGGTCTGCGCTACCAGTATTACACCCAGTACGCGGGCAAAGGCCGTCCGTTTAACGTGAACACCGACAGCCGCGACGACCAGTGGACGCCGAAGCTGGGCCTGGTTTACAAGCTCACGCCTGCGGTCTCTTTATTTGCCAACTATTCCCAGACGTTCATGCCGCAATCATCAATTGCGAGCTACATCGGCAACCTGCCGCCAGAGACGTCAAATGCCTATGAAATCGGCGCTAAGTTCGACCTGTTTGACGGAATTACGGCTAATATTGCTCTGTTTGATATTCACAAGCGCAACGTGCTGTATACCGAGAGCGTGGGTGACGAAACCGTGGCTAAAACCGCAGGCCGCGTGCGCTCGCAGGGCGTGGAGGTGGATCTCGCCGGATCGCTTACGGAGAACACCAACATTATCGCGAGCTATGGCTATACCGACGCGAAAGTGCTGGAAGATCCGGACTACGCGGGCAAACCGCTGCCGAACGTGCCTCGCCATACCGGCTCCCTGTTCCTGACGTACGATATTCACAATGCGTTTGCCGGGAATACGCTGACAATTGGCGGCGGCGGGCACGGCGTAAGCCGTCGTTCAGCAACCAACGGTGCAGATTATTATCTGCCGGGCTATTTCGTGGCGGATGCATTTGCGGCGTACAAAATAAAGCTGCAATATCCGGTGACGCTACAGGTGAACGTGAAAAACCTGTTTGATAAGACCTACTACACGTCGTCGATTGCGACCAACAACCTGGGCAATCAGATTGGCGACCCGCGTGAAGTGCAGTTTACGGTGAAGATGGCATTTTAATAAGAACGGCCCGGTGGCGATACCCTCTACCGGGCCAGGACTTTTAACAGGAAAAATCTTAATTGCCCCGATAGCTAACAATCTCCGCATTTCAATTAATTCTTTATTCGGAATAAGCCGCTGTGAAATAGTAAAAGCTTCCTTAATCCTGGCTCCAAATTCTTAAATCCAGCCTTTTACTATATCGTTCTTATGCGCTGTTGATTACTATATTGCCCCTCAGGTAGAAGGAGTCAGTGAAGCCACCAAAAGGACAAGCGGTAGTATGATTTCGATTTTGCTTGCAGACGATCATCCAGCAATTTGCTTTGCTTTAAAGGTACTGCTGGAGAAACACGGAGATATGGTCGTCAGTACCTCTACAGGTGAAAAACTGCTGACCCAGCTGCATCAGCAGCGTCCGGACTTATTAATTCTGGATCTCGAACTTAAGCACGCCGATGGCCTCGACCTGTTGCCCCGAATTAAACAACACTTCCCGGAACTTAAAATCCTGATCTTTACCAGCCAGTCAGCAGGGTTATATGCGCTGAGAACGCTCCAGGCCGGGGCGCAGGGCTTTATCAATAAAAATATGCCGCTGGAAAACGTTGAGCCACTGTGCCGGCTTATTATGACGGGCTATCAATGTTTTCCCGAAGGAACGCTGTTCAAAGCCGCCAGCGTCAATGAAAAAAGCGATGCGCCTGAATCACTCTCAAGCCGCTTCTCGGATCGTGAAATGGCCGTTCTCAATTACCTGAAACAGGGCAAGAGTAACAAAGAGATTGCCGATCTCCTGATGCTCAGTAATAAAACCATTAGCACCTACAAAACCCGGATGCTGCAAAAATGCGGCTGCGACGATCTCAATCAGCTCATTTCGCTGATCTTCAGAGAGTCTGATAATGAGAATACTTAGCGGACTGCTGCTGTTGCTCGTCGCGTTTATGGCTCAAGGTGCGACGGCGCAAGAGCCTCTTAAGCTTCTCTCCCGCAGCATGGAGACGATTGCCGACCCGGGGCTGAGCGCAAGCGAATGGCGCTGGCTGCGTGAACACCGCAAGATCCGCCTGGCCGTCTGGCTGCCGATGTCGCCGCCCTATGACATTACCACCGGCCTGAATGATTACGGTGGCATCAATGCCGATTTCCTCGGTCTGGCGGCGGATAACCTGGGCGTCGAAATAGAGGTGATTCGCTACCCAAACTATCAGGCTGCACTGGAAGCGTTACGCGCAGGGGAAGCCGATTTCATCGCGCAGGCCAGCGATAACCAGCATCATCAGGGGCTGATACTGAGCCACCCTTACAGCCCAAATTCTGCCGTTGAAGTGGTCAATAACGAAGCCACACAGGATGATGCGGTCAGAAAGATTGCCATCGCGCCGGGCTACGATCCTCAACGCGTCCTGGAGCGCTACCCGAACGCGGAGATCGTCCCCTTCTATTCACCACGCCACGCGCTGGAAGCACTCGCGTTTCGAAAAATCGACCTTTTCTTTTGCGATGGCGTCACCGCTCGCTATCTGGTGAACCAGTCCAACATCAGCAACTTACTTATTCGCCCTCTCGACACCCCCTTCCCCGTGTCAGGATTTTCCTTTGCGGCAATGCCAAAGATGCACATCTGGATCACGGTGCTGAATAACTTTCTGGCCGCGTTACCGGAAAGTGCGAGCGTAGAGATACACCGTCGGTGGAATGGCGGCATCCCGCTTTCACTCAGCGAGCAGAAACCGGTCTTTACGTCGCTGGAGAATAAATGGATTGATGAGCACAAACGTATACGGGTGGCAGTGGCCGAGGATAACCCACCGATTGCCTTTTTTGATAAAGGCGGCAAGATGCGTGGCATTATTGCCGATGTCCTGACCGCATTACAGCTTCGCACCGGGTTTACCTTTGTTATCCAGCGTTTTCCTACCCAAAGGGCGGCCCTGGCGTCGGTAAAAGCGGGAAAATCGGATTTGGTTGCAGGCGTGACGCAGGGGGATATCTGGCGCACCGATTTACTGACCACCCGCACCTGGCTCTATAACTCCTGGGTGATGGTCGGACAAGCGCACTCAGTTCCTGGCGCGGTGAGTCCCGGCGTACTCAGCCTGGACGGGCAGTCGCCCGAAGAGTGGTTACGTAAGCAGAGCGGGGGCCAAACGGAAAAGGTCGACACCTGGCGACAGGGGCTTAACCGCATTGTTCACAGTAACGACAAAATGATGGCCATGCCGCTGATCGTCGCCAATACGCTCCTGGCGAATAAAGAGTATGCCGCGCTCCGTATTCTGGGAAGCATCGACATCGACCCAATGCGATTTTCGTTCGGGGCGTCCCGCCAGTCCTGGCCTTTGATCACCATTCTCAATAAAGCGCTCATTAATATTCCGCCGGAGGATCTCCATGCCCTGACCCGTGGCGGAAACGCGGGTAACAGCTTCACGTCGACAGGACCAAAACAGGTCGCGCTGAGCACGGTAGTGAGCGTCGGACTGGCAATCGCGTTCCTTCTCTGCCTCGCCGCCGCGTGGGGTTATCGTCGCCATCTGCACTATCAGCAGCGCATGCTGAAAATCATTTCGGCCCAGCGACAATCCAGGAAACTTGCGCACCGCGCCAGCCGTGCGAAAAGCGTGTTTCTGACAACCATGAGCCACGAGATACGCACACCGATCGGCGCCATCATGGGGATGCTGGAGCTCGTGATGAAACGCCCTGGCGATACCCAGCAAAACCGCCAGTCCGTGCAGGTGGCGTGGGATGCCGCCCAGGCCCTGCTGGATTTGATCGGCAACATACTGGATGTGTCGCGTATCGAATCTGGCCGTCTGGTGCTTCGCCCCGAGCGTTCCTCGCTGCGCAAGCTGATTGAGGAGCCCGCCATGTTGTTCGAAGGCATGGCGGCGCAAAAAGGGCTGGCCTTCGTACTGGAACGTGATGCCGAACAGCGGGAGGACGTATTGGTCGATCGCAGCCGTTTCAGGCAGATTCTGGTTAACATCGTCGGAAACGCGATCAAATTCACCGAACGCGGACAGATAACGCTGAGCGTGCAGCTCGACGGACGTGACGAGGGCTATCTGCTGTTGCGTATCACGGTCGTCGATACCGGGGTAGGTATCGACGAGGCCACCCAACAGCGGTTATTCCAGCCCTTCGCTCAGGGAAACACCCCTAACGTTGCACAGGGGAGCGGGCTGGGCCTTTATATCTGCCGCACGTTAACAATGATGATGGGCGGCAGTTTAGCGATCCACAGCGAGCCAGGACAGGGAACGACGGTCACAGTCTCCCTTAAGCTGCCGATAATGGCAGAACGCCAGGATGTTCCTGATATACAGCCCGCGCCCCCGCTTTCTCGCCCCTCCCTGCGCGTTTTGATTGTCGATGATAATCCCGTGGGCAGAATGGTACTCAGCCAGCAGCTGAGCTGGCTCGGTCATCGCGCGTTCGACGCCGACAGCTCAACCTCTGCGCTGGAAGCACTACAGCATGCGCAACCGGATGCGGTGATCACCGATTGCAATATGCCAGGCATGAGTGGGTTTGAGCTGGCACAGATAATTCATACGAACTACCCCGACATTGTGGTCTTTGGCGCGACCGCTGACGCACGGGAAGTTGTCCGGGAGAGGGCAAGAGAAGCCGGTATGCGCCACTGTCTGTTTAAGCCGATCACCCTCACTATGCTTGCGGAACTGCTGGCTCCCCTGAAGGGATCAGCCCCGATTGCCGAAAGCTCGCAAGGGTCAATAGCGTGCAACCTGCCGCCCGAATTGCTGGAAGGGGATAACCTGCCCCTGTTCCTTTCGCTCCAGATTTCGGTCATTGATGAATCCCTTGCCCACCTGCGCGCCTGGCTCGTGACGCCGGATACCGCTCTGCATGAGACGCTGCACAAACTGCGCGGCGGGCTGGCGTTACTGGGCGTGCCCGCGTTGATAGCCCGCTGTGAAGCCCAGGAAGCCAACCCGGACCGCGACGGGATCCACCAGCTGTTAGCTGAACTTGAGCAGCTACGCGCCGCGTTACAGCGTTGGTACGATTCAGGACGACAACCTTAATCCACGTCCTACATGCGTTGAGGACGCGTCTGCATCGTTTTGGCTATCCGCGTTGCAGTACTCTTTTGTTCACAGGAGATTGCCGGAGCATCCGTTCAGGCAATACATCAACAAAGGAGAAAGACTATGAAGAAATTAGTTTCCGTTCTGTCTGTCGTTGCAGCTGTTGGTATGTTCGCAACAGCATCAGCACATGCCGCTGAAAGCTGTGCTGCTAAAAGCGCTGCGCTGGAAAAAGAGATCAAAATTGCCCAGCAGTACGGCAATATCTACAAAGTGAATGGCCTGAAAAAAGCCCTGGCAGAAGTCAAAGCCCACTGTACTAACGCAAGCGTTCTGGCTGATGCCCAGAAAGACGTGCGTAAGCTGGAGAAAAAACTGGCTGAAAAACGTGGCGACGTTGCTGAAGTTCAGGCCGATCTGGCAGAAGCTAAAGCGAAGGGTGATGCTAAGAAGATCGCCAAGTACCAGAGAAAACTGGCAGAAAAACAGGCCGATCTGCGTGAAATTCAGCAGGAGCTGAATCAGGCTCGTGCTGAGCTGGCTGCCCTCAATAAATAAGCCATAGCGAGCTTAATCGTGGGCAGCAAAAGCTGCCCACGATGTTAACGCAGATGCAGATCCACCATGCAATTCGAGTGATGGTGCTGTTACTGACAGCAAACGCTGCGTCTGCAAATGAAAAGACATGGGTTATTCTTAATAACGACTATAAAGGCTCAATCTTTCTGGATTTTCACTCCGGTAAACCCTGCCTGACGCGTCCTCTCCTTGAAGAGTGGGGCGTAAAATCCTCCGTGCTTGACAGGCTTCACTGGGACACCAGGGCATGTCTGAGCGCCGACTCGGCGAACGCCTTCGACCTCCAGTCCTGGTATCGTCCGGATGCCAGCCTGCTCACGCTTTTATTTCCCCAGGAGGCGTTTAATCCGCAGCAAAACGGGGTCAGTACCAGCCGCTGGGATGATGGAATTAATGCCCTGTTTGTTAACTACCGGCTGGACGTCAATAACCAACGTGCACAGTACCGTTGGGATACGCCGGGCACCGATGCAACGCTCGTGCTGGAAAACGGCCTCAACGTCGGACCATGGCGCATGCGCTACCAGAATACATTCTGGCGAGAGGCGGACCGCCAGCACGGCTCTTACAGCAATTCAGCCTCTGTCTGGCGCAGTATCACCTCTATGCGCTCCCGGCTTAACCTTGGCGACGGTTACACCTCATCGAACCTGTTCGACAGTATGTCCTATCGGGGGATTTCCCTGGCCAGCGATGAGGCGATGTTCCCGGATAGCTGGCGGCCCTATTCGCCGCTGATTAACGGCTATGCGCGCAGCGAAGCAGAAGTCACGCTTCGCCAGAACGGCGAGCGCGTCTATCGCATTCACGTCCCACCGGGGCCCTTTGTTATCCGTGATTTTTATCCCCCAGATTTACAGGGCAACCTTGAGCTGACGATTCAGGAGAGCGACGGGAGCGAGCGTACCCGGTCCATTCCGTACTCGATCATGCCCAATCTGGTGCAGTATAAAATGTTCAGTTACGAGCTGGTCGCCGGGCGTTATAAACCCTTTCACGGCGTGGAGCTGGATAGAGATCGTTTCTGGCAGAGCACGCTCTCCTGGGGCGTCGCCCCGCGCGCTACCGTTTTTGGTGGCATACAGCAGGGCGAGAATTACTTCAGTCATGTTGTGGGTTTGGGCGGCAATATGGGCAAATGGGGAGCGTTGTCTGTGGATATACGTAACGCCCGTTACCGTCAGCAGGGCAAAGCGCTGAGCGGCAGCGTCGGGCGAATGCGTTATGCCAAAACATTTTTTCAAACCGAAACCAGCCTTAACGCCCAGCTTCAGTGGTACCCGCGCGGTAGCCAGTATCGTTCGCTTGAGGAGCGGTTAAACCGCGCCTCGGTGCTGGCCTGGGGTTTTGATGATGACACCACCCAGCGTGCCCTTGAGGGCCAGATTGAGCTGACGCAAAACTTCGATGAAAACTCGAGTCTGAGCCTCTCGTGGCGCTGGCTGAAATCACGCGCTCGCGAGGCGGGCAGTAACAGCCTCACCCTGAGCCTTGACGCCAGCTGGGAGGACGTCGATTTTTCGCTTTATGGCGGCTATGACCGCTACGGCGACTCTGCCCCTGAATCAACGCTGGGGTTTAACATCAGCATCCCCTTCAGCATTGGAAGCCATTTTACCAATGTGGGACTGGTTTCTGACCTCGCCAGCCGAAACAAGAATACCCATGGAATCAACGTCAATGGCTCGCTGCTGGAGGATTATAGCCTGCGTTATGACGTGACGGCGGAGCATAGCGAACACGGGAACGATGCCCTGAAAAGCAGTATCGGCTATCAGTACAACAGCGGGGAGCTGAACGTCAGTATGACCCGCAGCGGCACGCAACGTGATTATCATGGTGACGTCAGCGGCAGCGTGCTGTTATATCAGGAGGGGGTTGTCCTGGGCCAGACGCTGGGAAGCACTGCGGCACTGGTTCAGGTGCCAGGTTCGGCGAAGATTGGATTTTATAACCAGTTCGGTTCGACCACCAACGCAGAGGGCGATCTGCTGGTGAGTTACCTCACCCCCTGGCGAGTAAACCGCATCACGGTTGACAGCCTCAGCCTGCCTGAAGGGACCGATATGGATGTGAATGAGCTGGAGACCGTCCCCACCGACGGCGCAATTGTTAATCTGCGTTTTTTGAAACCGGAAAAGACAGCGTTTCGCTGACGGGATTATGGAGCAATGCCCCGGTGCCCGGCGATCCCTCAGCCGCCTGGGAGGCTGAGGGCCAGTACATCAGGCTTCAATATCCGCCATATCGCCTTTCTCCTGTAGCCAGTTACGTCGGTCTTCAGAACGTTTCTTGGCCAGCAGCATGTCCATCACGGCGTTGGTTTGCTGTTCGTCTTCGTCGCTGATGGTCAGCTGCACCAGACGGCGGGTGTTCGGATCCAGCGTGGTTTCACGCAGCTGCATCGGGTTCATCTCGCCCAGCCCCTTAAAGCGCTGCACGTTCGGTTTGCCCTTCTTGCGTTTGAGCTGCTCCAGCACGCCCGCTTTCTCTTCTTCCGTCAGCGCATAGTAAACTTCTTTGCCGAGGTCGATACGGTACAGCGGCGGCAGCGCCACGTGGACGTGACCGTTTTTCACCAGCGTGCGGAAGTGCTTAACGAACAGCGCACAGAGCAGCGTGGCGATGTGCAGCCCATCGGAGTCCGCATCCGCGAGAATGCAGATCTTGCCGTAGCGCAGCTGGCTCAGATCGTCGCTGTCCGGATCGATGCCGATCGCCACGGAGATGTCGTGCACTTCCTGCGAGGCCAGCACTTCATCGGACGAGACTTCCCAGGTGTTCAGGATCTTACCCTTGAGCGGCATGATCGCCTGATATTCACGATCGCGCGCCTGCTTGGCCGATCCGCCCGCCGAGTCCCCTTCCACGAGGAACAGCTCGGTGCGGTTGAGATCCTGCGCGGTACAGTCCGCCAGCTTGCCCGGCAGCGCGGGGCCGCTGGTCAGCTTTTTACGCACCACTTTCTTCGCCGCGCGCAGACGACGCTGGGCGCTGGAGATGGCCATTTCAGCCAGCATCTCAGCAGCCTGAACGTTCTGGTTCAGCCACAGGGTAAACGCATCTTTCACCACGCCGGAAACGAACGCCGCGCACTGGCGCGACGACAGACGCTCTTTAGTCTGACCGGCAAACTGCGGATCCTGCATCTTCACGGAAAGCACGTAGGCGCAGCGGTCCCAGATATCTTCTGCGGAAAGCTTCACGCCGCGCGGCAGAATGTTGCGGTATTCGCAGAACTCGCGCATCGCATCCAGCAGGCCCTGACGCAGGCCGTTAACGTGCGTACCGCCGAGCATGGTTGGGATCAGGTTGACGTAGCTTTCGGTCAGCAGCTCGCCGCCTTCCGGCAGCCACAGCAGCGCCCAGTCCACCGCCTCGGTGTCGCCTTCGAAATTACCGACGAACGGTTTTTCTGGCAGGGTCGGCAGGCCGTTAACCGCTTCGCTCAGGTAGTCGTTGAGACCCTTTTCGTAGCGCCAGCTCTGCTCGGTGTTGTTAACGTGATCCTTAAAGGTAATTTCCACGCCGGGACACAGCACCGCTTTGGCTTTTAGCAGGTGCGACAGGCGAGAAACGGAAAAACGTGGGCTGTCGAAGAAGCTTTCGTCAGGCCAGAAGTGGACGCTGGTGCCGGTGTTGCGCTTACCGCACGTCCCGACGACCTGCAAATCCTGCACCTTTTCGCCGTTTTCAAACGCGATGTTATAGACCTGACCGTCGCGACGGACGTTCACTTCCACGCGCTTCGACAGGGCGTTAACCAC
This sequence comes from Enterobacter cloacae complex sp. P15RS, assembly GCF_014895905.1. Classification (NCBI taxonomy): domain Bacteria; kingdom Pseudomonadati; phylum Pseudomonadota; class Gammaproteobacteria; order Enterobacterales; family Enterobacteriaceae; genus Enterobacter; species Enterobacter cloacae complex sp. P15RS. Next base: position 86,224 of record NZ_JADBQL010000022.1, read on the forward strand.
GGAGATCCCCACGCCGTGCAAACCGCCGGAGAACTGGTAGTTTTTGTTGGAGAACTTACCGCCCGCGTGCAGACGACAGAGAATCAGCTCAACGGCAGGGACGCCCTCTTCCGGGTGAATATCCACCGGCATGCCGCGGCCGTCGTCGATGACTTCCAGCGACTGATCGGCGTGCAGGATAACGTCCACGCGTTTGGCATGGCCTGCCAGCGCTTCGTCCACACTGTTATCAATTACTTCCTGGCCCAGGTGGTTTGGGCGCGTCGTATCGGTGTACATCCCCGGGCGGCGGCGAACCGGCTCAAGCCCGGTGAGTACCTCAATGGCATCAGCGTTATAGGTTTGCGTCATGATTTAAACTAGCAATTCGCATTGATTGTCAGTGGCTGTGCAGTCCAAGAAAATCGACAATCTGGGTGAAATGATCTTCAAAGCCCGTGAAAGCATGGTTTCCGCCCTCCTCTACAGTCTGGCGGCAGGATGCGTAATACGCCACTGCCTGGCGGTAATCCAGCACTTCATCTCCCGTCTGTTGCAGCAGCCAGATAAGATCGGGCGCTTCAAGCGGGTCGACCTGCATAACTTTGAGATCGTAAATATGGCGTGACTCTAGCACATATTGTTGGCCGGTGTAGGGGTTCTCGTTTTCACCGAGAAAGTCCCTTAACAGCTCAAATGGCCGGACCGCCGGGTTGACGACGACAGCGGGCAACATAAAGCACTGCGACAGCCAGGTGGCGTAGTAGCCGCCGAGCGACGACCCGACAACGCCAAACGATTCGCCGCCGTGTTCAAGCACAATCGATTCCAGCATCTCTGCCGCATCCGCCGGATAGGGGGGCAGCTGCGGAATAATCATCTCCACGTGCGGATGATGTTCGCTCAGCCACTGGCGAAACTGCGTCGCCTTTGCGGAACGCGGTGAACTGTTGAACCCATGGAGGTAAAGGAGCGTTGACATCAGTAGCCTTCTGAAGCGGTATCCGGGCGGAATTCAGCCCCGGCCAGACGGCAAACTTCGGTGGTCAGCGTGCCGTCGGCATGCAGTTCCAGCCAGCGCCAGCCCGGCGCGATGGTATCCAGCGTGAAGTTGGCGCAATGCGGCTTAAACTGCACGCAGGTGGATGGCGTCGCGAGCAGGCGGCGACCGTTCCAGTCGAGATCCTGCTCCTGGTGAATGTGCCCGCACAGCAAATGCTTCACGCGCGGGAATTTCGCCAGCACGCTGTCCAGCGCCGCTGAATTGCGTAAGCTGTGCTGATCGAGCCAGCTACAGCCCGCCGGCAGCGGATGATGATGCAGTAGCAGCAGCGTATTGCGATCCGGCTCGGCGGCCAGTTTTGTCTCCAGCCAGTCAAGCTGATAGTCGCTCAACTCACCGTGCGGAACGCCAAACACCTGGCTGTCGAGGAGCAGAATTTGCCACTGGTCCCCCACAAAGACACATTTTGCCGGTGAAATCCCCGCGTCCTGAAGCGAACTGTACATGGCGGGCTGAAAATCGTGGTTGCCGGGTAGCCAGACGCAAGGCACGCTAAAGCTCGCAATCCCTTCAGCGAAATGCTGATAGGCTGCGGAAGATTGATCCTGCGCCAGATCGCCCGTCGCGACGATCAGATCGCATGGCCGGTTTTCAGCATGAATTGCGCTAAGCACCGCCTGATAACTCTCCCAGGTGTTCACGCCCAGCAGCGTCTCATGCTTTTCGGCAAAAAGGTGGGTGTCGGTGATTTGTAATATCCTGACTGGCGCCCCACCAGCAACAGTCAGGTTCAACAGGCTTTCCAAATGGTGTCCTTAGGTAGGTTTATGACGCTAACAAACCGGAATCGCCATTGCTCCATGTGCTAAACAATATCTTAGCCAGTCGGCTAAAAACTGGTTAATTTGATGCTTTTCGTCGCGTTGATGCAACTTTTTATTCGGGTAATCATACCGCGCTTTGAAGCGAAAGATCTGCTGGCTTGAACACACTTCAGCGACCATCGCATCGTGATAAAGACGTACCGTCATCGACGGCAGGCTCCAGTAGCTGATTTTCGGCGCCGTTTGCTCAATTTCCACCAGCGTAGTGTAGCGCGTTGATTCTGTTATCGTTAACCGATACTGGGCGTTGCTCACCTGATAGCTCACCGTTTCGCCGGGTGCGTCGTTTCGCGGCAGCAGGCGGCGCAGCTGTGCAAAATTGGTTTCGCACAGGCGCATCATTTCTGGGAAGTCAGGCGTATAGCGCTTCATTTTTTCCACTCGTTTCGTAAACTCTGATAGTGCAGTTGCAGCCATTGCAGGGCAATGACAGACGCTGCGTTGTCGATTTTCCCCTCTTCTACCCATTGGTAAGCCTGCTCCCGACTCACCACATGAACCCGAATATCTTCGTTTTCATCTGCCAGACCGTGGATCCCTTCCGCCGTCGTGGCGTCCACTTCGCCCACCATAATAGATGAACGTTCCGTTGTGCCGCCCGGGCTTGCCAGGTAGCTCAACACCGGTTTCGTCCGCCCCACCACCAGGCCCGCTTCTTCCAGCGCCTCGCGGCGAGCGACGTCCTCGACCGACTCACCTTCTTCAATCATCCCGGCCACCATTTCCAGCAGCCACGGGGTTTCGCTGGTATCATAAGCCGCAATGCGAACCTGCTCGACCAGCACAACTTCATCACGCACTGGGTCAAAGGGTAGCAACACAGCCGCATGCCCGCGCTCAAAAATTTCGCGTTTGATCTCACCGCTCATTTCACCGTTAAACAGACGATGCCTGAAACGGTAAAGTTCCATTGAAAAAAAACCGCTATAAAGCGTTTCTCGTGCAATAATTTCTACATCGTTTTTGGCGAAGGTGACAGGCACGTTTTCTGGTTTTTGCATCGGTCAAGTCCTGGTAGCAATGGTGATGAAATTGTGAATTTCAAGGCTGTTTGGCTGCCGTTTGTATGGCTATATGGTAGATTGGAGCAAATTACCGCCAGATGGCACGTTACGCCAACCTTTTGGTGTGGATGATTCTGTTAGAATCGGCAATTATTTTTAATTAGATCAGCGCTAATACTGCTTCACAACAAGGAATGCAAATGAAGAAATTGCTCCCCATCCTTATCGGCCTGAGCCTGACGGGCTTCAGTGCAATGAGCCAGGCAGAGAACCTGTTACAGGTCTACCAGCAGGCACGTCTGGGCAACCCTGATTTACGTAAATCAGCGGCCGATCGTGATGCTGCGTTTGAAAAGATTAACGAAGCACGTAGCCCACTGCTGCCGCAGTTAGGCTTAGGTGCAGATTATACCTACACTAACGGTTTTCGCGATAACAACGGCATCGACTCGAATGCCACCAGCGCCTCTTTACAGCTTACACAGACTCTGTTCGATATGTCCAAATGGCGTGAACTGAGTTTGCAGGAAAAGAGTGCGGGCATTCAGGATGTCACCTATCAGACCGATCAGCAAACGCTGATCCTGAATACCGCGACCGCGTATTTCCAGGTACTGAGCGCGATTGACGCCCTTTCCTACACTGAAGCGCAGAAACAGGCGATTTACCGTCAGTTAGATCAGACTACCCAGCGTTTCAACGTGGGTCTGGTTGCGATCACTGACGTGCAGAACGCCCGTTCACAGTACGATACCGTACTGGCTAACGAAGTGACCGCACGTAACAACCTCGATAACGCGCTTGAAGCTCTGCGCCAGGTCACCGGTAACTACTATCCTGAGCTGGCCTCTCTGAACGTGGACAGCTTCAAGACGGACAAACCGCAGGCGGTAAACGCCCTGCTGAAAGAAGCGGAAAACCGCAACCTGACCCTGTTGCAGGCACGCCTGAGCCAGGATCTGGCACGCGAGCAGATCCGCCTTGCACAGGACGGCCACCTGCCAACCCTGAGCCTGAGCGCCTCGACCGGCGTATCGGATACCAGCTACAGCGGCTCTAAAACGACGTCTCAGGCCTATGACGACAATAACATTGGTCAGAACAAAGTGGGCCTGAGCTTCTCCCTGCCGCTGTACCAGGGCGGGATGGTTAACTCCCAGGTTAAACAGGCGCAGTACAACTTTGTTGGCGCAAGCGAGCAGCTGGAAAGCGCGCACCGCAACGTGGTGCAAACCGTGCGTTCTTCCTTTAATAACGTGAACGCGTCTATCAGCAGCATCAACGCCTACAAACAGGCCGTTGTCTCTGCGCAAAGCTCTCTGGACGCGATGGAAGCGGGCTACTCCGTCGGTACGCGTACCATCGTTGACGTGTTAGACGCAACGACCACGCTGTATAACGCTAAGCAGCAGCTCTCCAGCGCACGTTACCAGTACCTGATTAACCAGCTGAACATCAAGCAGGCTCTGGGTACGCTGAACGAGCAGGATCTGCAAATGCTGAACAGCACGCTGGGTAAACCGGTTTCCACGTCGCCTGACAGCGTCGCGCCGGAAAATCCAGAGCAGGATGCCGCGGTTGATAACTTCAACGCTAACGGCAGCATGCCAGCAGCGCAGCCAGCGGCCGCGCGTAGCACGGCACCTGCAAGCAGCGGTTCTAACCCGTTCCGTAACTAAGCATTGCCCGATGGCGCTTCGCTTATCGGGCCTACTGAATCGTAGGCCGGGTAAGCGCAGCGCCACCCGGCGCAAAATCCCCCCGAACGTAAGCCAACGTAAAGATCCCCTGCATTTCGCCCCTCTTCGCTTCATTTTCAACCACTCATCCTCTATCCTGAGCGTTATTACCACTGGGTCCCGGAAGACAAATATGAAACGGACAAAAACGATGAATCACGCGTCGTTCCGCAAAAGCTGGAACGCGCGCCACCTGACACCTGTCGCGCTGGCGGTCACTGCCGTCTTTATGCTGGCAGGCTGTGAGCAGAGCGACGAAACGGTCTCGATGTACCAAAACGCCGACGACTGTTCGGCTGCCACCGGTAAAGCCGCCGAATGTACAACGGCCTATAACAACGCCCTGAAAGAAGCGGAACGTACCGCGCCGAAATATGCCTCACGCGAAGACTGTGTCGCTGAATTCGGTGAAGGCCAGTGCCAGCAGGCGCCGGCTCAGGCGGGTATGGCTCCGGAAAACCAGGCGCAGGCTCAGTCCAGCGGCAGCTTCTGGATGCCGCTGATGGCGGGTTATATGATGGGCCGTCTGATGAGCGGCGGTGCGGGCTATCAGCAGCAGCCGCTGTTTAGCTCCAAAAACCCGAACAGCCCGGCGTACGGTAAATACACCGATGCCACCGGCAAGGGTTACGGCGCAGCAACGCCGGGCCGTACGATGACCGTACCGAAAACCGCGATGGCACCGAAACCCGCAACCACCAGCACCATCACCCGTGGCGGCTTCGGTGAGTCTGTGGCGAAACAAACCACCATGCAGCGTAGTGCGGCCGGCTCTTCGACTCGCTCAATGGGCGGCTGATCATGGAACGAGTCAGTATTGTCGAGCGCCCGGACTGGCGCGAAAAAGCCACCGAATACGGTTTCAACTTTCACACCATGTACGGCGAGCCGTACTGGTGTGAAGACGCTTACTATAAGCTCACGCTCGCTCAGGTTGAAAAGCTTGAAGAGGTGACCGCTGAGCTGCACCAGATGTGCCTGAAGGTGGTCGGGAAAGTCATCGACAGCGATGCGCTGATGACCAAATTCCGCATTCCAAAGCACACCTGGAGCTTCATCCGTCAGTCATGGAAAACGAATCAGCCTTCGCTTTACTCTCGCCTCGATCTGGCATGGGACGGCGTCGGTGAGCCGAAGCTGTTAGAAAACAACGCGGATACGCCAACCTCGCTGTACGAAGCCGCGTTCTTCCAGTGGATCTGGCTGGAAGATCAGGCGAATGCCGGAAACCTGCCGGAAGGCAGCGACCAGTTCAACAGCCTACAGGAAAAGCTGATTGAGCGTTTCGCCGAACTGCGTGAACAGCACGGTTTCAACCTGCTGCACCTCGCCTGCTGCCGCGATACCGAAGAAGATCGCGGTACGGTTCAGTATTTGCAGGACTGCGCAGCCGAAGCGGAAGTGGCGACGGAGTTCCTCTATATCGAAGATATCGGTTTAGGTGAAAAAGGTCAGTTTACGGACATGCAGGATCAGGTGATCAGCAACCTGTTCAAGCTCTATCCGTGGGAGTACATGCTGCGCGAGATGTTCTCGACCAAACTGGAAGACGCCGGCGTGCGCTGGCTGGAACCGGCCTGGAAGAGCATTATTTCCAATAAAGCCCTGCTGCCGATGCTGTGGGAGATGTTCCCGAACCACCCGAACCTGCTGCCTGCGTACTTTGCCCAAGATGAGTTCCCGCCGATGGAGAAATACGTCGTTAAGCCGATCTTCTCCCGCGAAGGCGCGAACGTCTCCATTATTGAAAACGGTAAAACGCTGGAAGCGGTTGAAGGGCCGTACGGTGAAGAAGGGATGATCGTCCAGGAGTTTTATCAACTGCCGAAGTTTGGCGACAGCTATACGCTGATCGGCAGCTGGCTTATTAACGATCAACCTGCCGGGATTGGTATTCGCGAAGATCGCGCGCTGATAACGCAGGATCTGTCACGGTTCTATCCGCATATTTTTGTTGAATAAAACTTGCCCGGTGGCGCTACGCTTACCGGGCCTACGCTCAACATACAGGCCGGGTAAGGCGAAGCCGCCACCCGGCATGTTTTTACCCCACCTGCACCGACAGCATACTCAAACTCCCCATCTCAATGCCGTCGACCGGGATGGTAATCTCCTCCTGACCATTCCACGTGCCTAACACATACAGCAGCGGCAGGAAGTGATCCGCCGTGGGGTTAGAGAGCGAACCGCCTTCGTGATCCAGATAGTTCACCAGCGGATGCTGTTCAACCGGCCCCTGCCAGGCGAGGTTATCTTTTACATAGTCGTTAAAAGACGTCGCCCAGGGATACGGGGTATTCTCCCCGTGCCAGCGCGCCGTACGCAGGTTATGCACCACGTTACCGCTCGCGACCAGCATGATGCCTTCATCACGCAGGGTTGCCAGCTTGCGGCCCATCTCCATATGCCAGGCCGCTGGTTTGGTACTGTCTACGCTCAACTGCACCATCGGGATATCGGCCTCGGGATACATTTTAATCAGGACGCCCCAGGAGCCATGATCAAAGCCCCAGGCTTCTTTATCCAGCGTCACCGGAACCGGTGCGAGCAGATCCACCAGCCGCTGCGCCAGCGCAGGGGAGCCGGGCGCAGGATAGTGCGTGTCATACAGGGCCTGCGGAAAGCCGCCAAAATCATGGATAGTTTTCGGCGCTTCCATGGCCGTTACGCCGGTACCACGGGTAAACCAGTGCGCAGACACCACCACAATCGCCTTCGGCCGCGGCAACGTCTCACCCAGGTGATGCCAGGTGCGGGTATAGACGTTATCTTCCAGAACGTTCATTGGGCTGCCATGGCCTAAAAACAGTGCTGGCATACGAGATGAAGACATGGTGATATCCTTACAGGAGGTGTCAATTTGATGGTTCTACATTACGCGCATTCAGGTGAAGATGAACGCAGATAACCGTGAAGATCATCATCAGGAAATTTGAATGTCAGATACAGCTTAAGGAGAGTGCATGTCAGTACCCTTGATTTTGACCGTACTTGCGGGTGCCGCGACCTTTATCGGCGCGTTCCTCGGCGTGCTCGGACAAAAACCGTCTAACCGCCTTCTGGCCTTTTCGCTGGGTTTCGCTGCCGGGATCATGCTGCTTATCTCGCTGATGGAGATGCTGCCCGCAGCCCTTCATACCGAGGGAATGTCGCCAGTGCTGGGCTACGGCATGTTCATCGTCGGCCTGCTGGGCTACTTTGCGCTCGACCGCATGCTGCCCCACGCGCACCCTCAGGATCTGATGCAAAAGCGCGCGGCTCCCCTTCCGGGCAACATCAAGCGCACGGCCATCCTGCTGACGCTCGGCATCAGCCTGCATAACTTTCCGGAAGGCGTTGCCACCTACGTCACGGCCAGCAGCAATCTGGAAATGGGGTTTGGCGTGGCGCTGGCGGTAGCCTTACACAATATTCCTGAAGGACTTGCCGTTGCCGGCCCGGTCTACGCGGCCACCGGTTCAAAACGGACTGCCGTGCTCTGGGCTGGGGTTTCCGGCCTGGCTGAAATTCTCGGCGGCGTACTGGCGTGGCTGATCCTCGGCAGCCTCGTTTCGCCTGTGGTGATGGCTGCCATCATGGCGGCGGTGGCCGGGATCATGGTCGCGCTCTCTGTCGATGAGCTGATGCCGCTGGCGAAAGAGATCGACCCTAACAATAATCCCAGCTACGGCGTGCTGTGCGGCATGTCGGTGATGGGGCTCAGCCTGGTTCTGCTGCAAACGGCAGGTATAGGCTGACTCGGATGCCCTCATCAATGAGGGCAATTCTTTGATGCGCCCCGGCGCAGCCGTTGCATTTTACACTGTCTGCGACTCTGTATTTACAATTGGAAAATCAAGAATTTTTATGGATATTTTTAAGCGCAATATTTCCCAATTAAATTGCGCTTAAAAAGCCGCTGCTGCATGAAATATTAACCGGTTACGATAGTAATAAATTATATATTAACCTCATCTAAAAATATCTTTAAGTCTCATTAATCGCAAACGCCTCCCTCATCCCGTTATACTTTGCGAGTATTCTGAAAATTAATATTCAGATTATGAATTCAATTGAAAAAGGATATTTTCATGTATATGGGTAAAAAAGTACTGTTAGCGGTTGCGATGGCTGCCATTGTTTCGGGTTCTGCTTTTGCTGAAGAACAGGGTTCAGGCAAAATCAAATTCAAAGGTGTGGTCATCGATGCGCCGTGCAGCATTGCACCAGACAGCGTTGATAAAGAAGTTGACCTGGGTGAAGTCACCACCGCCGTTATCAATGCCAACAAAAAATCAACGCCTGTTCCGGTCGATATTAATCTGGAAAACTGCCAGCTTGACGATCCGGCAGACGAGACCGACACGCCAATTACCAAAGTCGATGTCACCTTCACCAGCGCAGCAACGGACGCGACGGATACCAGCCTGATGAGCAACACCTATGCCAGCGGTGCTCAGAACGTGGGTGTGCGTTTGATGGATAACGCGGAGTCTAATATTACGCTGGGACAAGCTAACGAGATTGACCTGCTGCCAGGTTCAACCACGCAGACGCTGCATTTTAAAGCGCTTATGGAAGTCGCGGCAGGTAAAACCGCGACAGCAGGCCAGGTGGAAGCTACCGCTAACTATGTCCTGATGTACAAATAAAAACGTTGCATCACGGTATAAACCGACTGGCATTTTATGCCAGTCGGCACGAAATATTATTCTTCGAGTAACAGGATGATGACATATAAATTACAATGGTTACTCATCATTACGTCCCTGTTAATGACGAAAGTCGCCTCTGCCACCGAATTCAACATTAATGCCATCGATAAAGATCAGCGCGGCGGCGTTGATTTGTCGCTTTTTAAAGATCAAATATCCGTTATCCCGGGGCGTTATTTCGTCACGGTTTCAATTAATGATATTCCGCTGGCCAATGGCTGGCAGCTAAACTGGCGGGAAATAAACGATGCGGTTCAGGTCTGTATTCCTCCCGAGCTGGCCGATACGTTTGCGTTGCAGGATAACGTTCGTCAGGCGTTACCGGAAAAAGAGGGATGCATTGACTTCACCGCCAGGCCAGACATCAAATTCAACTTTGAGCAGGCCAGCCAGACGCTGAAAGTGACGATCCCTCAGGCGTGGTTGCAGTATCGCGCAGCCGACTGGATGCCCCCGGCCACCTGGGATAACGGCGTACCGGGCGTGCTGCTGGATTACAATCTTTTCGCCAGCCATTATCAGCCCGATAGCGGCAGCAGCAATGACAACGCCAATACCTACGGCACCGCCGGTGCGAACATGGGGGCGTGGCGGCTGCGCAGTGATTTCCAGTACACGCAAAGCCATACCGAAGCGGGCTCGGAGCACGACGGCCGTTTTTCTCGCGTCTATATGTTCCGCCCCCTGCCCTCGCTCGGCGCAAAGCTGACGCTCGGGGAAACGGATTTCCAGTCCGCGATTTTCGACGCCTTCACCTATACCGGCGCCTCGCTGATCAGCGACGAGCGCATGCTGCCGTGGTCGCTACGCGGCTATGCCCCGCAAATTACCGGCATTGCCCAGACCAACGCCACGGTGACCGTTAGCCTTGCCGACCGCGTGATTTACCAGAGTAAAGTGCCGCCTGGCCCCTTTGTTATTCAGGATCTAAATCAGTCGGTTCAGGGTACGCTGGACGTTAAGGTGACGGAGGAGGACGGGCGCGTGAGCACCTTCCAGGTTTCTGCCGAATCCGTCCCCTTCTTAACGCGCAAGGGCCAGCTACGCTACAAGCTCGCGGCCGGGAAGGCGCGCAAGGACGCCTCTCACGACGTTGAAGATAACGGCTTCATGAGCGGTGAGTTTTCCTGGGGCGTACTGTCACAAACTTCCCTGTACGGCGGCACGCTGGCTGATGGCGACCATTATCGCTCCGTTGCCGCCGGGATAGGCCAGAACATGGCGTACCTCGGCGCGCTCTCGTTTGACGTTACGCAGTCCACCAGCCAGCTACCCGGCCAAAGCAGCCAGACAGGCTACAGCTACCGCGTTAACTACAGTAAGCGTTTCGATACGACCGGCAGCCAGCTCACGCTTGCCAGCTATCGCTACTCGGACCCGCAGTTTTTGAGCTACGCCCGTTATCTTGATTATGACGACAGTGAACGCCAGACCGAAAAACAGACGCTCAGCGTCACGGCAAGCCAGTATATTTCGGCATTATCGCTGAATTTGTATGTGAACATGCTGCGCCAGACCTGGTGGAACGACGCGCCCTCCACAACGGGCAGCATCACGGCGGGCTACAACTTTGACGTGGGCCGCTGGAAAAACCTGGGCGTGAGCGTGTCCTGGAGTAAAACGCATTACGAAGATGAAGACGAGAACGACGACACCCAGTTTTACCTCTCGCTCAGCGTACCGCTCGATCCCGACCATCGCCTGAACTATGACCTGCGCAACAGCGACACGCTCAGCCATAACGTGTCGTGGTATGACACCTCGGACCGCAATAATACATGGGGCGTTTCCGCAGGTGCGGAAAGTGAAAAGCCGGACGCCGGCGCGCAGGTCAGCGGAAATTATCAGCATTATTCGACCTTTGGCGATCTGAATCTATCCGGCAGCTATAAGGCCGATGAATACACATCCCTCAGCGCAAGCTGGAACGGATCGTTCACCTCAACGGCGAAAGGTGCCGCCCTGCACCGACGCAGCTACGGCAATGAGCCGCGCGTGATGGTAAGCACCGACGGCGTGGGCAGTATCCCGCTGAACATGTCGCGGGATGAGACCAACCGGTTTGGCATTGGCGTTTTGCCGTCATTCTCCAGCTATACGCCCTCCAGCGTGCAGGTCAATATGAACAACCTCCCGGATGGCGTGGATGTGGACAACCGCGTCGTCACCTCCACCTGGACCGAGGGCGCCATTGGATACCGTCAGATTGCCACGCGGGCGGGTAAGGACATCGCGGGCATTTTACGAACGCCGTCAGGTACGCCGCCGCTGGGGGCGATCGTTCGACTTAAGGAGAGCGATTTGCAGGTTGGGATGGTCGCCGATGAAGGCCACGTCTGGCTGGGCGCGGTTGAGCCAGAACAACAGTTTCGGGTGACGTGGGGCGACAATCAGCAGTGTCGCTTCTCGCTACCTTCTCACTTAGAAAACAGTATGCAGCTGATACTGCCTTGTCAGTAAGAAATCATGATGAAATTAACCCCGCTTAAAAGCCTGTGTCTGATGCTCTTCAGCGCAGCATTTACCACTCACGCCGCCATTAACCTGGACCGCACGCGCATTGTCTTTCCCGAAAGCGATAAGGCCAGCAGCCTGAAAGTGGACAACCAGAGCAAGGCGCTGCCTTACCTGGCGCTTTCCTGGATTGAAGATGAAAAAGGACGCAAAGAAGACGCGCACTTTATGGCGCTTCCGCCCATTCAGCGCATTGAGGCAGGCTCCTCATCCCAGGTGAGAATTGTGAAACAAGCCGCGACCGGTCAGCTGCCTAAAGACCGGGAGTCCCTGTTTTACTTCAACCTGCGCGAAGTGCCGCCTAAAAGCAGCAGCGCAAGCGAGGAGCGCAGCGTGATGCAGGTGGCGATGCAGAGCCGAATCAAACTCTTCTGGCGTCCAAAGGCGATCGCCAAAAAACCGGGGGAGATGACGGAAATGCGGATGGAAATTACCGCCAGCGCGAAAGGCCTGACGGTGCATAACCCGACGCCCTACTACATCACGCTGGCGTGGCTGAGCAAAAACGCCAAAACCATGCTGCCGGGCTTTGACAGCCTGATGATTGCGCCTTTTGCCACGGAAACCACCTCCACCGGGGATTATCACGGCAGCTATTACAGCATCGGGTATATCGACGATTACGGCGCGCTCAGGAAAGTGGATGCGCAATGCGCGGGAAAGGCTTACTGCAAGCTCACCGAACGGAAGGTCAGCCCAGATGCGAAAGCTCATTAACCTCATGCTGCTTCTGCTGGCGTTTTTGCCGCTGAAAGAGGCGCTGGCGCTTAACTGCTATCTGGGCGGCTCGGGCGGGCCCGTCGAGGAGACAAAAACGATCTCGCCTTTTGCTATCCCCAGCAACGCGCAGGTTGGGCAAAAAATCTGGGAATCGAACGACATTAAAATTCCGGTGACGTGCGATCACAACGTCACCAGCGGGTTTGAGCCAGAAGATGTGTATGCCTGGGTCAACCCGTACCCCTCCGCAACCGATCCTTACTATGAGCTCGGCGTCACGTATGAAGGGATGGATTACGATGCGACAGGCCAGTCCAACGGCGTTGATACGCATCAGTGCCTGGATAACAACAACATCACGATCTACACCCCTTCACAGATACGCCAGATGGGCTGGGAAAACCGCATCTGCTCCGGTAACCCGGACGATATCCACACCTCGCGCACGTTTATCGCCCGCCTGCGTCTGTTCGTCAAAATCAAGGCCGTTCCGCCCCACGGCTACGTCAGCTCGCTGAGCGATTACATCGTGGTGCAGTTTGACGGCAAGGGCGGGGTGAACCAGATGGTTGACGCGAAGAACCTTAAGTACCACATCAACGGTCTGCAAAACATTACGGTACTGGACTGCGGGGCAACCTTCAGCATTTTCCCGGAAAATCAGGAAATTGATTTCGGCACCTTTAGCGCCCGCGATATTGTGAATCAGCAAACGCGCAAGCGGACCTTTTCGGTCAGGACCACGAAGGTTCAGGACGCCCAGTGCTCCGACGGATTTAAGATGGATTCGTCGTTTTACACTACCGACACGCTCACCGCGGACGATACCGCGCTGCTGATTGGCAACGGCTTAAAGCTGCGTATTCTGAACGGGACGGAGCCCTATACGTTTAACCAGTATAAAGAGTATGCGGATTTTACGGGCAGCACGTTGCAGTATGAGCAAAACTACACCGCAGAGCTGTCACCGGTGGAGGGAAAAGCGATCCGGTCCGGGCCGTTTGAAACCGTGGTACTGTTCAAAATTAACTACCACTAGCAACAAAAAAGCCGGGTTTCCCCGGCTTTTTCACGTCAGCGCGTTCAGCTGGCCTTGCGCTCATGCGCATGGCGGTACTCCACCAGATCGTCAATCGTCACCACCGGCATGTTGTGCAGACGGGCAAAGGTGATGCACTCCGGCGCGCGCGCCATGGTGCCGTCATCGTTGGTCAGCTCGCACAGGACGCCCGCAGGCTTGAAGCCAGCCAGCGTCACCAGATCGATGGTCGCTTCGGTATGACCACCACGGGTCAGCACGCCGCCCGGCTGCGCGCGCAGCGGGAAGACGTGGCCAGGACGGTGCAGATCGGAAGGTTTCGCGCCATCGGCAATGGCTGCACGGACGGTAGTCAGGCGGTCAGCCGCCGACACGCCAGTGGTTACGCCATGCGCCGCTTCAATGGTCACGGTAAAACCGGTCCCGAAGGCGCTGGTGTTGTTTTCAACCATCATCGGCAGCTCAAGCTGCTGGCGACGGTCTTCAGTAATACACAGGCATACGATGCCGCTGCCGTGACGAATGGTCAGCGCCATCTGCTCAACGGTCATGTTTTCGGCGGCGAAAATCATGTCGCCTTCGTTTTCACGATTTTCGTTGTCCAGCACCATCACGCCGCGGCCTTCGCGCAGTGCATCCAGTGCATGTTCAACACGTTGAGTTGAAGTGCCAAAAGAGGAAAGTAGCGTCTGATTCATGGTAAAAAAACCTCATTAACTTTATGGTTACCAGAATCAGGGCAGTCTTAGGAGCGCCGTACAAGCGGCAAAAAAATAACGTGAGCGGGCCTCGCCCGACTTGATCGTTACTCTCTCCCATCCGGACTCTAACCGTCGGCCCCGGAATTACACCGGATCTGCTGACCTTTGAGAATTCACCCAAAGCGCTCGCGGGCTTTCAGCGCTAAGCTGATTTACCGCCGGTGGGGAATTTCGCCCCGCCCTGAGAATAAGCGAGATAACTATAACGCTATTGATTACCCTGGGCAATGCATAAGCTTCAAACAATTTTGTTTAACCCGCGGCATGACGCGCTACAATAGGCACTAACACCTTTTCATCAAGGGAAACGACAATGATTGACCCAAAGAAAATTGAGCAGATCGCGCGTCAGGTTCATGAGTCCATGCCGAAAGGCATTCGTGAGTTTGGTGATGACGTTGAGAAGAAAATCCGCCAGACGTTGCAGGCACAGTTGGTTCGCCTTGATTTAGTCAGCCGCGAAGAGTTTGACGTGCAGACCCAGGTTCTGCTGCGCACTCGCGAGAAGCTGGCGCTGCTGGAACAGCGTCTGAGCGATCTGGAAAACCGTAATGCGCCGGAAGAAGTGAAGCCGGCTCCGGCCATTCCGCCGGTGGATGACCAGGAGTAAGTGCGGCCTGTTGTGCCCGGTGGCGGCTCTGCCTTACCGGGCCTGGATGAACGCGTAGGTCGGGTAAGGCGCAGCCGCCACCCGACATAAAAAAACGGGCCAGCTGGCCCGTTTTTTTACTGACTGTCTTTCTGGATCTTCCTGATGATGTTGGTGGTTGAGCACCCGTCCTCAAAGTTGAGCACCATCACTTCACCGCCATTCGCCCAGACCTCTTCGCTACCCGCGATTTGCTCTGGCTTGTAATCGCCGCCCTTCACCAGCAGGTCAGGCAGGATCCCGGCAATCAGGCGCTGCGGGGTATCTTCTTCAAACGACACCACCCAGTCCACCGCTTCCAGCGCGCCGAGCACGATCATGCGCTGCTCCAGCGGGTTCACCGGGCGCGTTTCGCCTTTCAGACGTTTGGTCGACGCATCGCTGTTGACCGCCACAATCAGGCGATCGCCCAGCTTGCGGGCATTCGCCAGATACGAAACATGACCCGCATGCAGGATGTCGAACACGCCGTTGGTCATCACCACTTTTTCACCGCGTTTGCGCGCGGCGGCAACGGCCACCTTCAGCTCGTCTTCGGTCATGACGCCAAAGCCGGTATCCGCACGCCCGCGCACCGCGTTTTCCAGCTCGATTGGCGAAACGGTGGAGGTCCCGAGTTTACCGACAACCACGCCCGCCGCGGCGTTCGCGAAGTAGCACGCCTCTTCCAGGGAGTTACCCGCCGCCAGCGTCGCCGCCAGCACGCCGATCACCGTATCACCGGCACCGGTCACGTCGTAAACTTCCTGCGCCTGGGTTGGCATATGCAGCGGTGCCTTGCCCGGTTGCAGCAGCGTCATGCCCTGTTCGGAACGGGTGACCAGCAGCGCAGACAGCTCGAAATCAGCGATGATTTTCATGCCGCGCTCAACCAGCTCTTCTTCCGTTTTGCACTTGCCCGCCACCGCTTCGAACTCAGAAAGGTTTGGCGTTAGCAGGGTTGCGCCGCGATAGCGCTCAAAATCGGTGCCTTTCGGGTCGATCAGCACCGGTACGCTGGCTTTACGCGCCAGCTGGATCATGGTCTGCACGCTCGCCAGCGCACCTTTGGCATAATCAGACAGCACCAGCGCGCCGATATTGCCCAGCGCCTGGCTGATGCGCTCGTGCAGCGGCTCAGGATCAACGCCTTCGAACCCTTCTTCAAAATCGAGGCGGATCAGCTGCTGGTTACGCGACAGCACGCGCAGCTTGGTGATGGTTGGGTGTGTCGGAACAGAAACGAAGTCGCACTTCACGTTCACGTCCGCCAGCGACTGACTCAGCGCACGCGCCGCATCGTCAATGCCGGTCAGGCCCACCAGACGCGAATGCGCGCCCAGCGAGGCGATGTTCATCGCCACGTTTGCCGCGCCGCCTGGACGCTCTTCAATGGTGTCGACCTTAACCACCGGCACCGGCGCTTCCGGAGAGATACGGCTGGTCGGCCCATACCAGTAGCGATCCAGCATCACATCACCGACAACCATAACTCCAGCACGTTCAAACTCTGGCAGTGTTACTTTCATTCCTGACTCCAGAAAGATTCACAATTTGCGCGCGATAATATCACACTTGTTTTGATACGCACGGTTCCACCAGCCACTTCTGCCAGCTTGTGGTCACCTGCGCGCGTTCATCGGTGAAACAGTCCAGCGCCACATGGCCCGGCTGTTCCTGCAACGCCAGGTGGTGCAGCTCATCACGCAGCGTGGTGTAGGCGCGGGTTAAGGCCTGCGCCTCCTGCTCGTCCATAATGTCGTTCTGTGCCAGCAGTTCCAGAATGCGCACGTTATCGGACCAGCGGGTCAGCTTCGGCTTGTCGTGCGCGTGCAGCAGCACCAGATACTGGGTGATGAACTCAATATCGGTAATTCCGCCCTCGTCGGCTTTGATATCAAAGCGATCGCGATGTTTGTTGCCCAAATGCGCGCGCATTTTCTCACGCATTTCGCGCACTTCAGTTTGCAGGTTGCTGCCCTCACGCGGGGTCGTCATCACTGACTTGCGGATCGCATCGAACTGCGTTTTGAGCTGCGGATCGCCGTACACCACGCGGGCGCGCACCAGCGCCTGATGTTCCCACGTCCAGGCTTCATTCTTCTGATAGTCAGCAAAAGCGTCCGTCGAGGTGACCAGCATGCCTGCCGCGCCGGACGGGCGCAGGCGCGCATCCACCTCGTACAGAATGCCCGACGAAGTGCGGGTGCTGAACAGGTGCATGATGCGCTGGGCCAGGCGAAGGTAGAACTGCCGCCCGTCGATTTCACGTTCGCCGTCGGTCATCACGTCAACCGGGCAGTCGTGCAGGAAAATCAGATCCAGATCGGAGCTGTAGCCCAGCTCCCAGCCGCCCAGCTTGCCGTAACCCACCACCGCAAATCCACGGCCTTCGCGGTCGGCAAGGTGCGTCGGCTGGCCGTAGCGGGCCACCATCTGCACCCACGCCTGGTGGACTACCGCATCGATGATCGCCTCCGCCAGCCAGGTTAAGTGATCGCTCACTTTCATTACCGGCAGCGTACCGGCGATATCCGCCGCCGCCACGCGCAGCATCTGCGCCTGCTTAAACTGACGCAGCGCCTCCAGCTGCTGCTCTTCGTCCTCTTCCGGCACGCGCAGCAGATACTGGCGCAGCTCGTCGCGGTAGGCGTCCGTCGCCGTCGGCTGATAGAGCGTATTCGGATCGAGCAGCTCGTCCAGCAGCAACGGATAACGCGCCAGCTTGTTGGCGACCATCGGCGAGGCGGCGCAGAGGGAAATCAGGTGCTTCAGCGCGCCGGGAAACTCGCTCAGCAGTTCCAGGTAGGTGGTACGCGTGACGATCCCGCTCAGCAGCGGCATCATGCGCGACAGCGGCACCGGCGCATCCTCGCGGGAGCAGACGTCGCTCAGCAGATGCGGCATCAGATGATCCAGCACCTGCCGACCGCGCGGGCCAATGGCGCGCTTGTTCAGCTCAAGGCGGAAATCGGCAATCAACGCCACCACGCGATGGCGGGCGTCGTCGCTTAAGTGTGCCAGCACCGGCGTAGTGTCATCTTCCTGGAGCGCGTCCTGCCACAGTTCGCGCCAGTGCTCGGAGAGCGCATCGTCCTGCGATTCACTTTCGTCGTCACCAATCAGATCGTTAAAGATGCGGCGCACGCCCGCCATATGGGCTTCCAGCCGTGCCGTCAGCGCCGCCCAGTCATCCACCCGCATGCCCCAGGCCAGACGCGCCCGGTTCAGTTCGTCGCCGGGCAGCGTCTGGGTCTGTTCGTCGTTAATGCTTTGCAGCAGATTTTCCAGACGGCGCAGGAAGAGATAGGCCTCCCGCAGCGTTTGCGCGTCGCCTTCCGGCAGAAGATGCAGCCGATCGATTGCGCTCAGCGTCGGCAGCAGCGAGCGGGACTGCAACGAGGGCTCACGCCCGCCGCGAATCAGCTGGAAGACCTGCACGATAAATTCGATTTCACGTATACCGCCCGCGCCGAGCTTGATGTTGTCTTTCAGGCCGCGCCGGCGCACCTCGCGGGCGATCATCCCTTTCATATTGCGCAGGGACTGGATCACGCTGAAGTCGATGTAGCGGCGGAAAACAAACGGGCGCAGCATGGCGCGCAGCTCGTTGGCGTAGGCGTCTTCGCCGTCGCCCATGATCCGCGCTTTGACCATCGCGTAACGCTCCCAGTCGCGTCCCTGCTCCTGGTAATAATCCTCAAGCGCAGCAAAGCTCAGCACCAGCGGACCGCTGTCGCCAAACGGACGCAGGCGCATGTCCACGCGGTAGACAAAACCGTCCTGCGTGGGCTGATCCAGCGCCTTAATCAGCCGCTGGCCCAGGCGGGTAAAGAACTGGGCGTTATCCAGCTCGCGACGACCGCCGCGCGTGGAGCCGTTCTCCGGCCAGGCAAAAATCAGGTCAATGTCCGAGGAGAAGTTCAGCTCGCAGCCGCCCAGCTTGCCCATCCCCAGAATCAACAGCGGCTGCGGAACCCCGTCTTCGCTGCACGGCGTGCCCCACTCCTTACAGCAGGCGGCGTAGAGCCAGTCCCGCGCGGCAACAATCAGCGTCTGCGCCAGCTCGCTCAGCTGCTGCAAGGTGCTCTCTTCGCTCACCAACGCCAGCGCCTGCGCCCAGGCAATGCGTACCATCACCCGGCGGCGGAACTGGCGCAGAACGCGCATCAGCGTGGCTTCATCCGCTACCCCTTCCAGCGCGGTTTGCAGCCAGCCAGCATAATGCCGCCACTCGTCAGCCTGCGGCGGCGCGCTTTCCAGCTCTGCCAGCCAGTCCGGGTTGGCGCTGATGCTCTCCTGCACAAAATCACTGAACGTGAGCACGCTTTTCGCCTGCTCGCTTAACGATGACGCGGGTAACGACTCGGGCAGACGTTCGCAAACGGTCTGCCAGTGCTGCTGTAACTGCGAAGAAAGCGGCATATCAGGGGTTCCTTGCCAGAGTTAACGTTTTCCGCTGTGCAGCCAGTACGGATCCTGCGAAATGGCCTCGTTGCGGAAATGCTCGATCTCAATCTGCTGACGGGTCTCGATGGCATGCTGAAGCCCCTGCCAGTTCTCCAGCCAGGCCTGCGCCTTCACGCCCTCATACGCACCGGACAGCAGCAGCATGCAGTCGATGTTACGCGCCAGACGGGGAAGCTGGTCGCCATACTGGTCGCCCAGCGGATGCGCGAAGGTGGTTCTCAGCTCGGCGGCGTGACGGGACAGATGGATATCCGCGAAGCGTTTGAAGTTCTCCGCGATTTTGGTCTGGCCTTTCGCATCCAGGAATGTGCGCCAGCCGCGGGTCACCAGAAACTCGGTCAGCGCCAGTTTCGCGCTGGCGTTTTGCGGGCTGTAGATTGCCGTTTGCGCCGACACGTCGGAAAGCATCAGCGTTTCGGTTTGGGTGAGCAAATCACGTAAGTGAGCGCTCGCTTTACGCGGGACGATACCGCCGAACAGCGCCAGGGTATGACGCACCAGCCCCATGGCAGCAAGCACCTGTTTTTTGGCGTTTTTCACGTTACGCGCCCACAGCTCTTCGTGGTACTGCCACTGAGAGAGCGCCAGCTCCAGCGCCGCCTCCATGCCCTGCTCAACGCTGGCTTTCGGCACAACGCGCAGAATCGGGGTTTCCCGCAGCACGCGCGGCGCATTCCCGGCGGCCAGGTGATAGCCGCGCGCCGCTTTACTCAGGCTGCCCTGACGCAGGCCTGGCTGGTTCACCAGCTTGCGCGCCAGCTTCAGCACATCGCTCGCCTCGCCTTCCAGCAGTTCAAGTTCCAGCTCGCAGATCGGCTCCTGCTCTTCACCCGCCTTAATCTCACCCCGATCAAACGCGATTTCAATGCGGCTCTTGCCTTCCGTCACCAGCCATTTCTCGCGCCAGAAATCGGTGCTGAACAGCGGTTTTGCCTCTGCCGACAGCGTTGCGGGCAGCGTCCCTTCAGGCCAGACTTCCGCCGGAAAACGATCCAGCTCAAGTTCTGGCTTACTGATGTCGATATTGTATTCCGGACGCTGGTGCAAACCGCCGACCACGCGACCGGCGATTTTCATCGTCATCTCGTAACGCCCGTTCGCACCGCGGATGCGCAGGCCCATATCGTGGTTGCGCAGCCAGTTGTCCGGCGTTTCGTAATAGATGTTGAGCAGCTGTACGGGTTCATGGTGCTCGCCGGACAGCGTTTTCAGATGCTGGCGGAGCGCGTCAGCGCTGTCTTTTTCGACGATAAACTTTAATTCAATCTCTTGTGCCATAGCCTTGTACTTTTGCGTGCGTCACAGACGCGTCGATGAAGGCGAACTTCCTCGCCATTTGTTTGTCAGTACATAGTATTTTGCGCCAAATTGCCACGCAATGAGCAATTTGACGGGCGTAAAAGTTTAAAGCGGTGGAAATCATGACACAGATGATTCCGATTGATGATGAATCCTTTGCGTAGCGACACTGATACCACTACTATCGTTCCACTTTTTATGAAAATAACGACTGATATGCTTAAATTACGCCTGATTGGACTTACTTTACTCGCTTTTAGCGCCGCAACGGCGGTCCACGCTGAAGAGAAACGTTACGTTTCTGATGAACTGAACACCTGGGTACGCAGCGGCCCTGGAGACAATTATCGCCTCGTGGGCACGGTAAATGCCGGCGAGGAAGTGACTCTGCTGCAAACTAACGCAGACACCAATTATGGTCAGGTTCGTGACAGCTCCGGCCGCACCTCGTGGATCCCACTGAAAGAGCTGAGCACGGTGCCAAGCCTGCGCACCCGCGTGCCGGATCTGGAAAATCAGGTGAAAACCCTGACCGATAAGCTGAACAACATTGACGGCACCTGGAACCAGCGCACCGCAGAGATGCAGCAGAAAGTCGCTCAAAGCGACAGCGTGATCGCCGGTCTGAAAGACGAAAACCAGAAGCTGAAAAACGAGCTGATCGTCGCGCAGAAGAAAGTAAACGCCGCTAACCTTCAGCTGGATGATAAACAGCGTACCATCATCATGCAGTGGTTTATGTATGGCGGCGGCGTGCTGGGCGTCGGCCTGGTGCTGGGCCTGGTGCTTCCTCACCTCATTCCAAGCCGCAAGCGTAAAGACCGCTGGATGAACTAACTCGTCTTCTCTGCCACACTTACGTATCATCTTGCGAAAAGAGAAAACGGGAGTGTAAGGCGTGAAGAGTTATCTGGTCGGTGGTGCGGTACGTGATGCGTTGTTAGGTCTGCCGGTCAAAGATAAAGACTGGGTCGTGGTTGGCGCCACGCCCGAAGCGATGATTGACGCGGGCTACCAGCAGGTAGGCCGCGATTTTCCCGTGTTCCTCCATCCGCAAAGCCGGGAAGAGTACGCCCTGGCGCGTACCGAACGGAAATCCGGTTCCGGTTATACCGGCTTCACCTGTTACGCCGCACCGGATGTGACGCTGGAGCAGGATCTGCTGCGCCGCGATCTCACCATTAACGCCCTGGCTCAGGACGAAAACGGCCATATCATCGACGCCTACGGCGGGCAGAACGATCTGCGCGATCGTCTTTTACGCCATATTTCCCCCGCCTTTTCTGAAGATCCGCTTCGCGTGCTGCGCGTGGCGCGTTTTGCCGCCCGTTATGCCCATCTCAGCTTCCGTATCGCCGACGAGACGATGGCGCTGATGACGGCCATGACCGAGGCGGGCGAGCTGGAACACCTGACGCCAGAACGCGTCTGGAAAGAGACCGAAAACGCCCTGACCACCCGCAACCCGCAGGTCTTTTTCCAGGTTCTGCGCGACTGCGGGGCGCTGAAGGTGCTGTTCCCGGAAATAGACGCGCTGTTTGGCGTGCCCGCCCCGGCGAAATGGCACCCGGAAATTGATACCGGCATTCACACCCTGATGACGCTGAGCATGGCTGCCATGCTCAGCCCTGAGGTGGACGTGCGCTTCTCTACCCTGTGTCACGATCTCGGTAAAGGATTAACACCTAAAGCACTCTGGCCGCGTCATCACGGGCATGGCCCGGCTGGGGTGAAGCTGGTTGACGGGCTGTGCCAGCGCCTGCGCGTGCCGAATGACATTCGCGACCTGGCAAAGCTGGTCGCTGAATTTCACGACCTGATCCACACTTTCCCGATCCTCAAACCCGCCACTATCGTTAAGCTGTTCGACAATATCGACGCCTGGCGCAAGCCGCAGCGCGTGGAGCAGATTGCGCTGACCAGCGAAGCGGACGTGCGCGGCCGCACCGGGTTTGAAGCATCTGATTACCCGCAGGGGCGTTTGCTGCGCGAAGCGTGGGAAGTCGCAAAAGCGGTGCCAACGAAAGAGGTGGTGGAGGCTGGGTTTAAAGGCCCGGCGATCCGCGAAGAGTTGACGAAACGGCGGATTGATGCGGTAGCGGCGTGGAAGGAAAAACGTTGCCCTCAGCCGAAAGACTGAGGGCGGTTGGTCATCAGAAGAAGACCACGTACACGGCAGCCGCGACGATAAAGCGGTAGATCGCGAACGGAATAAACGAGATACGCTTAATCAGTTGCAGGAAGGTTTTGATGGCAATCAGCGCCACGATAAAGGCGGTGATAAAGCCTACGGCGAACATCGGAATGTCGCCCACGGTCAGGAAGCCGATGCTTTTGTAGAGGTCCAGCGCGGTGGCGCCCATCATCATCGGCACCGCCAGCAGGAATGAGAATTCAGACGCGGCGTAACGGCTCACGCCCATCAGCATCCCGCCGGAAATGGTTGCTCCTGAACGGGAGAAGCCCGGCCACAGCGCCAGACACTGGAAGCAGCCAATGATAAACGCCTGGCGATAGGTCATATCGTCCAGACCTTCCGCACGCGGGGTTTTGGGCTTCAGCACTTCTGCGGCAATCAGCAGGAAGCCGCCGACGACCAGCGCGTACATCACGTTAATCGGGTTAAAGAGCGATTTAATGGTGTCGTGGAACACCAGCCCCAGCACCACTGCCGGGATCATCCCGAGCAGGATATGAATCAGCGTCAGGCGCCCTTTGCCCTCTCCTTCACGCTGCGGCAAACGCCCGAAATGGATGCCGATCAGACCAAACAGACGACGCCAGAACATCACGACCACCGCCAGAATAGAGCCCAGCTGAATCACCACCTCAAACGTCTTTGCGGTATCGCCTTCAAAGCCCAACAGATGGCCAACGATAATCATATGGCCCGTACTGGACACCGGCAAAAACTCCGTCAATCCTTCGACCACACCCAGTATTGCCGCCACCAGCAGCGAGTGCATATCGCTCATCTATAAACCCCTAAAAAGATATAAAAAAACGGTGCCCCACACGGACAACCGTGAAAGATACAGCGTTAAGACCGATATAACCTAAAATGGTTTAGCAATTATGACGTTAAATCTTTCCTTTCAGATTTGTGCCACGCTCAATGATGACGCCCACGTTGGCGGCGCGCGCCACCGCGCCCGGCTTGCTCAGCTTGATGCGCACCCACGGGGAGTTAAACTTGCTCAGCAGCAGTTCCGCCACCTCTTCCGCCACGCGTTCCACCAGCGCAAAACGTTGCCCTTCCACGTGGCCGATGACCGCTTCACTGATGTCGGCGTAGCTCAGACAGTCATTCACATCGTCGCTTTTTGCTGACTTGCGGTTATCCCAGCCCATTTCGATATCGAACACCAGTTTCTGCTCGATGGTCTGTTCCCAGTCGTAAACACCAATTGTGGTGATTACCGAAAGTTGCTCTATAAATACAATATCCATTACGACCTGCCTGCTTTTTGGCTAAACCGGATACCACTTCCGGCGAATTATGCGTATTATCCACAGATGCTGAGAATACAGATACATTTTCAAAACGGAACAGCGTTATGAGTGCAATCGCGCCTGGAATGATCATCCTCGCCTACCTTTGCGGCTCAATCTCCAGCGCCATTCTGGTCTGCCGCATCGCGGGGTTACCCGACCCACGCGAAAGTGGTTCCGGGAATCCGGGGGCGACCAATGTACTACGAATTGGCGGCAAGGGAGCAGCCGTAGCGGTTTTGATTTTTGATGTCCTGAAAGGAATGCTTCCCGTCTGGGGTGCGTATGCGCTGGGCATCACGCCCTTCTGGCTGGGGCTGATTGCCATCGCTGCCTGCGTCGGCCATATCTGGCCCGTTTTCTTTGGTTTTAAGGGCGGCAAAGGCGTTGCCACCGCGTTTGGTGCGATTGCGCCTATCGGCTGGGATCTCACCGGCGTGATGGCGGGCACCTGGCTGCTGACCATCCTGCTGAGCGGCTATTCGTCGCTGGGCGCCATCGTCAGCGCGCTGATCGCTCCGTTCTATGTCTGGTGGTTCAAACCGCAATTTACCTTCCCGGTGTCGATGCTCTCGTGCCTTATCCTGCTGCGTCATCATGACAACATTCAGCGCCTGTGGCGTCGTCAGGAAACCAAGATCTGGACGAAGCTCAAACGTAAGAAGAAAGACGCTCAGTAAACCGTTCGTTATGCCTTATAACCAAATGTGATTTTTGTCACCTTCTGCCTGTGGTAACTGTTAGGTACACAACACCACTACACAAAAAGAAAATGGCAGAAATCACAGACGCAACTCCCCTTCCAACGGCAGGAAACACCCCGGATGGCGACATCAGATGGGTACGCAGCGCCTCGGACGTTTCACGTCTCGTTAACGACGGCTCTCAGGGCCGGGCAAATGCCCGCATCGTGGTCGGTATCGCGCTCGGGGGAATTTTCCTCGATGCCTACGATCTGGGTGCACTGGCCTTTGGTATCAAAGACATCACCCGCGAATTTAACCTGACGCCCGCCGGTACCGGCATGGTGGCCTCGGCGATTACCTTTGGCGCCATTGTCGGGGCGCTGCTCGGCGGTTATCTCACGGATAAAATCGGGCGCTACCGCGTCTTTATGGCCGACATGGTATTCTTTGTCGTCGCCGCTATCGCCTGCGCGCTGGCCCCGAATGAATATGTGCTGGCGGGTGCGCGCTTTGTGATGGGCCTTGGCGTGGGGATCGACCTTCCCGTCGCGATGGCGTTTCTCAGTGAATTTGCCAGGCTGAAAGGCCCGGGGAATAAGGCCTCCAGCGTCGCGATGTGGTGCCCTACCTGGTATGCGGCGATCAGCATCTCTTACCTTCTGGTTCTCTTTTTCTACGCCGTACTGCCGGAAAGCCACAGCGACTGGCTCTGGCGTCTGATACTGGGCTTTGGCGCGGTACCCGCGCTGGTGATTATCGCCATCCGCAGCCGCTACATGAGCGAATCCCCGGTCTGGGCGGCGAATCAGGGCAACCTGAAAGAGGCGGCGTCCATTTTACGGCAGTCGTACAACATTAATGCCCACGTGCCGCAGGATGCGCTCGACCAGCCCGCGCCGGTGGTCAATAAGGCTAAATGGTCGAACTACCTGAACCTGTTCCGTGGCATCTATCTGCGGCGCACCACGCTCGCCACGCTGCTGTCGGTTGTCTCCTCGTTCGCCTATAACGCCGTGGCCTTTGGTCTGCCGGTAATCATCTCCAGCTTCTTCGTGCAGTCGATGCTGACCACCATTCTGATCTCCCTCGCGCTTAATCTGCTTTTCGCGTTTGTCGGTGGGCTGCTGGCGGTGCGCTATGTTCCGCGCTTCGGCGCGTGGCGAATGTCACTGGCAGGTTATGCCTGCCAGCTTGTGGCGCTGCTCGGGCTGGGGCTGATTGGCCGCCCTGACGGAGCAACGGAAGGCGTGGTCGCCGTCGCGATGCTGGCGCTGTTTCTGTTTGGTCAGGGTTTTGGACCCGGCGCACACACCATGACGTTTGCCTCTCTGAGCTATCCAACCTCCCTGCGCGGCGTGGGCGTCGGCTTAAACCAGACGCTGATGCGCAGCAGTTCCACGCTATCGCTGTTCCTCTTCCCGCTGCTGGTCGCCTCGCTGGATACCGCCGTGTTCTGGGTGATTGCGCTGGCGCCGTTTATCGGACTGGCGTCCCTGCTGGCGATCCGCTGGGAGCCGTCGGGGTATGATGTGGATGCAGAGGATTATCGCTAGCCTTTCTTGCCGGGTGGCGCTGCGCTTACCCGGCCTACATTACACCACCATATCAACAAATTGCGCATCCCCTTGTAGGCCCGTGCAAGCGTAGCGCCGCCGGGCGAAACTTACAAAATGCACTTTATCAACAGTCTGAAACCGGCTCACATGAGCCGGTTTTTTATCCATAAGCGACTCATATGACAGCCTTCATTTCCGCCAGGGCATACTGAAACGTATCCCGATAGTGCGGAAATGGAAGCACCATGTTAGCAACTCAGGTCACTGATAATGCATACAAAGGCTGGCAGGCCTCGCTGGCCCTCCAGTTTTGTTATACCCCTGAGAAAACCCTCCTCCGTTCCGCGCGTCACGTCGGGCCGCTCACCGTTCAGCGTCCGTTTTATCCCGAAGGGGAAACCTGCCACCTTTATCTGCTGCACCCGCCAGGCGGGATTGTGGGCGGTGATACGCTGGATATTTCTGTGAGGCTCGACGCCAAAAGCCACGCGCTTATCACCATGCCCGGCGCCAGTAAGTTCTATCGCAGCAGCGGTCCGCAGGCCTCTCTCAATCAGCATTTTTATCTCGATGAAGATGCCACGCTGGAGTGGCTGCCGCAGGACACCATTATCTTCCCCGGTGCGCACGCCGCGCTGCGTTCCGTCTTTCACCTGCACGCCACCAGCACGCTGCTGGCGTGGGAGCTGTACTGCCTTGGCCGACCGGTGATAAACGAAACCTTCAGCCACGGCACGCTGGAGAGCCGCGTTGAGGTGTGGGTGGATGGCGAGCCGCGCCTGATTGAACGCCAGCATCTCAGCGAAGGCGATATCGCGCCCGTAGCGGGCCATCCGTGGGTCGGCACGCTGCTGTTCTATCCGGCCCGGGAAGCACATCTCGACACGGTGCGCGAACAGCTAACCCCGTCAGAAGACGTTGCCGGGGCAACGCTCACCGACGGCCTGCTGTCGGTGCGTTTTCTCTCCCACGACAACCTGATTTGCCAGCGGATGATGCGCGATATCTGGCAGTCGCTTCGCCCGCTGTTAACCCCCAAAACCGCCTGTTCGCCGCGTATCTGGCAGACATAAGAGAAACGCTATGGAACTGACCCCTAGAGAAAAAGACAAGCTGTTGCTGTTCACCGCCGCGCTGGTTGCCGAACGTCGCCTTGCGCGCGGGGTAAAGCTCAATTATCCCGAATCGGTCGCGCTGATCAGCGCCTTCATCATGGAAGGCGCACGCGACGGCGAAACCGTCGCCACGCTGATGGAGGCGGGCCGCCACGTCCTGACGCGCGATCAGGTGATGGAGGGCGTACCGGAGATGATCCCGGATATACAGGTGGAAGCCACCTTCCCGGACGGATCCAAGCTCGTCACCGTCCACAACCCGATCGTGTAAGGAGCGCGTGATGATCCCAGGCGAATACCGGATCCAGTCCGGCAGCATTGCCCTTAACGTCGGGCGAGACACCCAAAGCGTGATTGTGGAAAACCACGGCGACAGGCCGATCCAGGTGGGATCGCACTATCACTTTTACGAGGTCAACCCCGCGCTGAAGTTTGACCGGGAAGCCACCAAGGGCTACCGACTGAACATTCCGGCGGGCACTGCCGTGCGCTTCGAGCCAGGCCAGAAGCGGGAAGTGACGCTGGTTCAGGTGACGGGCGCTCAGCGCATTTTTGGCTTTCGCGGCGAGGTCATGGGAGAGGTGAAACATGGCTGACATTTCACGCCAGGCGTATGCCGATATGTTTGGTCCCACTACCGGGGATAAAGTGCGGCTGGCGGACAGCGAGCTGTGGATCGAAGTGGAAGATGATCTCACGATCTACGGCGAAGAAGTTAAATTCGGCGGCGGAAAAGTGATCCGCGACGGCATGGGGCAAGGGCAGATGACCGCCGACGACTGCGTGGATCTGGTGCTCACCAACGCGCTGATCGTCGATCACTGGGGGATCGTCAAGGCCGATATCGGCGTGAAGAACGGGCGGATCTTCGCCGTCGGCAAAGCCGGAAATCCGGATATTCAGCCCGGCGTGACGATCCCGATCGGTGCCGCAACGGAAGTCATCGCCGCCGAAGGGAAGATCGTCACCGCCGGCGGGATCGACACCCACATTCACTGGATCTGTCCGCAGCAGGCGGAAGAGGCGCTGGTTTCCGGCGTCACCACCATGATCGGCGGCGGCACCGGCCCCGCGGCAGGCACGAACGCCACCACCTGCACGCCGGGGCCATGGTATATCGCCCGCATGTTGCAGGCCGCCGATACGCTGCCGGTGAATATTGGCCTGCTGGGCAAAGGAAACGGTTCAAACCCGGACGCGCTGCGCGAGCAGATCGCCGCCGGCGCCATCGGGCTTAAGATCCACGAGGACTGGGGCGCGACGCCCGCGGCGATCGACTGCTCGCTGGAGGTGGCTGAAGAGATGGACATTCAGGTGGCGCTGCACAGCGATACGCTGAACGAGTCCGGTTTTGTCGAAGATACCCTGGCGGCCATCGGTGGACGCACCATCCACACCTTCCACACCGAAGGCGCGGGTGGCGGCCACGCGCCGGATATCATCACCGCCTGCGCGCACCCGAATATTCTGCCCTCCTCCACCAACCCAACGCTGCCCTACACGGTTAACACCATCGACGAGCACCTCGACATGCTGATGGTTTGCCATCACCTTGACCCGGATATCGCCGAGGACGTGGCGTTTGCCGAATCCCGCATTCGCCGGGAGACCATCGCCGCTGAAGACGTGCTGCACGATATCGGCGCGTTCTCGCTCACCTCGTCAGATTCGCAGGCCATGGGCCGCGTGGGGGAAGTGATTATCCGCACCTGGCAGGTGGCGCACCGCATGAAGGTTCAGCGCGGCGCGCTGCCGGAAGAGACCGGCGATAACGACAACTTCCGGGTGAAGCGCTATGTCGCCAAATACACCATCAACCCGGCGCTGACCCACGGCATTGCCCATGAAGTGGGATCGATTGAGGCAGGCAAGCTGGCGGATCTGGTGGTCTGGTCCCCCGCCTTCTTTGGCGTAAAACCGGCCACCATCGTCAAAGGCGGGATGATCGCCTGCGCGCCGATGGGCGATATCAACGCCTCGATCCCCACGCCGCAGCCGGTGCATTACCGCCCGATGTTTGGTGCCCTGGGCGCCGCACGCCACGCCACGCGGCTGACGTTTGTCTCGCAGGCTGCTCATGCCAGTGGCGTGCCGCAGCAGCTCAACCTGCAAAGCGCCACCGCGGTGGTGAAAGGCTGCCGG
Organism: Enterobacter cloacae complex sp. P15RS; assembly: GCF_014895905.1. Taxonomy (NCBI): domain Bacteria; kingdom Pseudomonadati; phylum Pseudomonadota; class Gammaproteobacteria; order Enterobacterales; family Enterobacteriaceae; genus Enterobacter; species Enterobacter cloacae complex sp. P15RS. The sequence goes on from NZ_JADBQL010000022.1 coordinate 115,949, forward strand.
ACGGTGAAAAAGGCCGACATGATCCACAACGATTTACAGCCCAATATCACCGTTGACGCGCAAACCTACGAGGTACGCGTCGACGGCGAACTGATTACCAGCGAACCGGCAGAGGTTTTGCCGATGGCGCAACGCTATTTCCTGTTCTGAGGAGTGATGATGATCTACCTAACCCAACGCCTGGACCACGCGCACCCGATCACCGCCAGCGTCACGCTGCCGATTGACGTGCGGGTGAAAAGCCGCGCCCGCGTGGCGCTGAACGACGGTCGCGAAGCCGGGCTGATGCTGCCGCGCGGTTTGCTGCTGCGCGGCGGGGATCTGCTGACCACCGACGACGGCAGCGAGGTGATCGAAGTGATCGCCGCTCCGGAGTCGGTTTCCGTGGTGCGCTGCACCGACCCGTTCCTGCTCGCCCGCGCCTGTTACCACCTGGGCAACCGTCACGTGCCGCTGCAAATTATGCCCGGCGAGCTGCGCTACCACCACGACCACGTCCTTGACGACATGCTGCGTCAGTTCGGGCTGGAGGTGACCTTCTCCAGCCTGCCGTTTGAACCGGAAGCGGGCGCTTACGCCAGCGATGCCCACGGCCATAGCCATTCTCACGCCCATTCACATTAAGGATCCATCATGCGTAAGTATTTACCCTTGTTATTGCTGGCCTTTTCCGTTCCGGCGCTTGCCCATCCGGGACACGGCACCGACAGCTTCCAGGCCGGCTTTCTCCATCCGCTGACCGGGCTCGATCACCTGCTAATGCTGACAGGCGCGGGCGTGCTCTCGGCGCTGAGCGGCCGCAAGCTCCTGCTGCCGTTTGCCACCCTCGGCATGATGCTTATTGGCGCGATTGCGGGCAGCCTGCTCGGCGGCTTTAGCGGCATGGAGATGCTGATTATCGCCTCGCTGGCGGTCTGCGGCGTGATGATGTTTAAGACCGAAAACCGCCTGCTGCTGGCGGTGCCTGCCCTGGCGATGTTCCACGGCTGGGCGCACGGCGTGGAGATGTCTGGCCACAGCTTCTGGCTGTTCACCAGCGGTTTTATGCTCGCCAGCGCGACGGTGCTGGGCACCAGCTTCGCGGCGGGGCTGCTGCTGCGCCGCCACGACGGTCTGCGTAAAACCTTCGGCGGCGGGCTGATTGTCTCCGCCCTGCTGGCGCTGATGAGCTAATGGAGCACGCCCGCCAGTGGCTGCGCCTGATGCAGCTCTCCAGCAGTAGCCTGCCGGTCGGGTCGTTTACCTGGTCGCAGGGGCTGGAGTGGGCCGTCGAGGCCGGGTGGATCACCAGCGCCGACGCGTTCAGACGCTGGCAAATCCAGCAGATGGAGCAGAGCTTTTTCTGCGTCGACCTGCCGCTGTTCATCCGCCTGTACCGTGCCTGCGAGCAGCAGGACGTCGCGGCAGCAAAACGCTGGACGGCATACCTGCTCGCCTGTCGGGAAACGCGCGAACTGCGCGAGGAAGAACGCAACCGCGGCGCGGCCTTTACGCGGCTGGTTAAAAGCTGGGAACCCGCCTGCCCGACAGAGTGGCTGCCGCTGTTGATGCAGAGCCAGCTCGGCGGCATGGCGTGGCTCGGCGTGCGCTGGGGAATTGGCGCGCGCGAGCTGGCGCTGAGCCTCGGCTACAGCTGGATTGAGAGCGCGGTGATGGCGGGCGTCAAGCTGGTGCCGTTCGGGCAGCAGGCCGCACAGCAGCTGATTATCGACCTGAGCGACCATTTTGCCGCCGGGTTTGAACAGGCTTTTTCACGCAGCGACGACGCGCTGGGGGCCGCTACGCCGCTGTCCGCCATCGCCTCTGCGCGCCACGAAACCCAATATTCACGACTATTTCGTTCCTGAGGAGTCAACATGGCTGATTACAAACATCCCCTGCGCGTTGGCGTGGGCGGCCCGGTAGGCTCGGGCAAAACCGCCCTGCTGGAAGCGCTTTGCAAGGCAATGCGCGACACGTACCATCTGGCGGTGGTGACCAATGATATCTACACCAAAGAGGATCAGCGCATCCTGACCGAAGCGGGCGCGCTTGAGCCAGAGCGCATCGTGGGGGTAGAGACCGGCGGCTGCCCGCATACCGCTATTCGTGAGGACGCCTCAATGAACCTCGCGGCGGTAGAAGCGTTAAGCGAGAAGTTCGGCAATCTGGACCTGATCTTCGTGGAAAGCGGCGGCGACAACCTGAGCGCGACCTTCAGCCCGGAGCTGGCGGATCTGACCCTCTACGTGATCGACGTGGCCGAAGGGGAAAAAATTCCGCGCAAGGGCGGGCCGGGGATCACCAAATCCGATTTCCTGGTGATCAACAAAACCGATCTTGCGCCCTACGTGGGGGCGTCGCTGGAGGTGATGGAGCGCGATACCAACCGCATGCGCGGCGAGCGCCCGTGGACGTTTACCAACCTGAAGGCGGGTGACGGTCTGGGTACGATTATTGCGTTTCTGGAAGAGAAAGGGATGCTGCGGGTGTAGTGCGGATATTGCCCGGTGGCGCTGCGCTTACCGGGCCTACAAAACCGTAGGCCGGGCAAACGAAGTGCCGCCCGGCAAAAAAACTCACGCCTCCGGCAGTTCCGCCAGCGGCCAGCGCGGACGGACGGACACGCTCAGGTCAGCCGTGGCGCCGGCGTTCAGGCGCACCATCCCGGCGTAGGCGATCATCGCCCCGTTATCGGTACAGAATTCCGGACGCGCATAGAACACTTCCCCGCGACGCTTTTGCATCATTTCGGCGAGCTTCGCGCGCAGCGTACGGTTGGCGCTGACGCCGCCCGCCATCACCAGGCGCTTAAACCCGGTCTGATCCAGCGCGCGCTTGCACTTAATCATCAGCGTATCCACCACCGCGTCTTCAAACGCGCGGGCGATGTCGGCGCGGGTCTGCTCGCTGTCGTCGTTATTGCGGATGGTGTTCGCCGCGAAGGTTTTCAGCCCGGAGAAGCTGAAATCCAGCCCCGGACGGTCGGTCATCGGACGCGGGAAAACAAAGCGCCCTTCCGTTCCCTGCGACGCCATTTTAGAGAGCATCGGGCCGCCCGGGTAATCCAGGCCCAGCAGCTTGGCGGTTTTATCGAAGGCTTCACCGGTGGCGTCGTCGATCGATTCCCCCAGCAGCTCGTACTTGCCAATACCCGTTACGCTAATCAGCTGGGTATGCCCGCCGGAAACCAGCAGCGCCACAAACGGGAACTCGGGCGGATTGTCTTCCAGCATCGGCGCCAGAAGATGCCCTTCCATGTGGTGAACCGGAATGGCGGGAACGTCCCACGCGAAGGCCAGCGAACGCCCTACCGTTGCGCCGACCAGCAGCGCACCGACCAGGCCCGGCCCTGCGGTATAGGCTACGGCATCAATATCTTTTGCACTCAACCCGGCCTCTTTCAGCGCCGCCTGAATCAGGGGAACCGTCTTACGCACGTGGTCACGAGAGGCCAGTTCAGGCACGACGCCGCCGTAGTCAGCGTGCAATTTCACCTGACTATACAGCTGGTTGGCCAGAAGCCCTTTTTCGTCGTCGTAAATGGCGATGCCGGTTTCATCGCAGGATGTTTCAATACCCAGTACACGCATGACTTGTTTTACCTCGTTTCAATACCGCGCAGTGTAGAGCCTGGGCGGATTGTTGTAAAACTTTGTTCGCCCCAGGAAGAAGCCTCGTGTATACTCCTCACCCTTATTAAAGTCCCTTTCAAAATCGCATCGGTGCTTTACAAAGCAGCAGCATTTGCAGTAAAATTCCGCACCATTTTGAAATAAGCTGGCGTTGATGCCAGCGGCAAACCGAATTTATTAAAGGTGAGAGTTACATGCCGGTAATTAAAGTACGTGAAAACGAGCCGTTCGACGTAGCACTGCGTCGCTTCAAACGTTCATGCGAGAAAGCAGGTGTTCTGGCTGAAGTTCGTCGTCGTGAGTTTTATGAAAAACCAACGACCGAACGTAAGCGCGCTAAAGCTTCCGCTGTGAAACGTCACGCGAAGAAACTGGCTCGCGAAAACGCACGCCGTACTCGTCTGTACTAATCTGTTGAGGGCCAACGCCCTCAATTGACAGACAGAGTTGTAGTCGTAAGGCCGTGCTTCCGGAAGGAATGCGCGGCTTGTTTTCGTTTATAAGTCGCTTAAATTTTTGGGGCATATGGCCGGAAGAATCCCACGCGTTTTCATCAATGACCTGCTTGCCAGAACCGACATCGTCGATCTCATCGACGCGCGGGTGAAGCTAAAAAAGCAGGGCAAGAACTACCATGCGTGCTGTCCGTTCCATAACGAAAAAACCCCCTCTTTCACCGTAAACGGTGAAAAGCAGTTCTACCATTGCTTCGGCTGTGGCGCACACGGTAATGCCGTCGATTTTTTGATGAACTACGACAAGCTCGAGTTCGTTGAAACCGTTGAAGAGCTGGCGGCGATGCATAACCTTGAAGTGCCGTATGAAGCGGGCAGTGGGCCAAGTCAGATCGAGCGCCATCAGCGGCAAACGCTGTATCAACTGATGGATGGCCTGAATTCGTTTTATCAACAGTCTCTTAAGCACTCTGCGGCTGAGCCTGCGCGTCAGTATCTGAACAAGCGCGGACTGAGCGACGATGTGATTGCGCGTTTCGCTATTGGTTACGCCCCGCCCGGCTGGGACAACGTGTTAAAGCGTTTTGGCGGCAATAGCGAAGATCGTAAATCCCTCATCGACGCAGGCATGCTGGTCACCAACGACCAGGGACGAAGCTACGACCGCTTCCGTGAACGGGTGATGTTCCCGATCCGCGACAAGCGTGGCCGGGTGATCGGTTTTGGTGGTCGCGTGCTGGGTGATGCCCTGCCGAAATACCTCAACTCCCCGGAAACCGATATTTTCCATAAGGGCCGCCAGCTGTACGGTCTTTATGAAGCGCAGCAGGAAAATGCGGAACCTCCGCGGCTTCTGGTCGTCGAAGGTTATATGGACGTCGTTGCGCTGGCGCAGTACGACATTAACTATGCCGTTGCGTCACTGGGTACGTCCACTACGGCGGACCATATCCAGCTGCTGTTTCGCGTCACCAACAACGTGATTTGCTGCTACGACGGTGACCGCGCAGGACGCGACGCGGCCTGGCGCGCGCTGGAAACCGCGCTGCCGTACATGACCGACGGTCGTCAGTTACGCTTTATGTTCCTGCCCGACGGTGAAGACCCGGATACGCTGGTGCGTAAAGAGGGCAAAGCGGCATTTGAAGCACGGATGGAGCAGGCACAGCCGCTCTCCACGTTTCTGTTTAACAGCCTGATGCCGCAGGTGGATTTGAGTACCCCGGACGGGCGCGCGCGGCTCAGTACGCTGGCGCTGCCGTTAATCAGCCAGGTGCCCGGCGAAACGCTGCGCATCTATCTGCGACAGGAGCTAGGCAACAAGCTCGGCATACTGGACGACAGCCAGCTTGAACGTTTAATGCCAAAGCAGGCTGAAAACGGTACGGCACGTCCGGCGCCTCAGCTAAAACGCACAACCATGCGTATACTGATAGGGTTACTGGTGCAAAACCCCGAACTTGCTCCGCAAGTGCCGTCGCTGGCGGGTTTGAACCACGAAAAATTGCCCGGACTTGGCTTATTTTCAGAATTGGTCAACACTTGTTTGTCTCAGCCAGGTCTGACCACCGGACAACTTTTAGAGCATTATCGCGGCACAAAAGAGGCCGCTACCCTTGAAAAACTGTCGATGTGGGACGATATAGCAGATAAGGATATCGCAGAAAAAACGTTCACCGACTCACTCAACCATATGTTTGATTCGATGCTTGAGCTGCGCCAGGAAGAGTTGATAGCTCGCGAGCGCACCCATGGCTTAAGCAGCGAAGAACGCCGGGAGCTCTGGATGATTAACCAGGAACTGGCGAAGAAATAAAAAATTTAACGGCTTAAGTGCCGAATATCGATCGGGAAGCCCCCGGCAGCCGCACTGAGAGGCAGCGGCAAAAATATAAGTACGCCCTCGCTTTAAAGGTTGGCAGCCTCATCGCCGACACCAATCAAACGAATTAAGTGTGGATACCGTCTTATGGAGCAAAACCCGCAGTCACAGCTGAAACTTCTTGTCCAACGCGGTAAGGAGCAAGGCTATCTGACCTATGCCGAGGTCAATGACCATCTGCCGGAAGATATCGTCGATTCAGATCAGATCGAAGATATCATCCAAATGATCAATGACATGGGCATTCAGGTGATGGAAGAAGCACCGGATGCCGATGATCTGTTGCTGGCTGAAACCTCCAACAACACTGACGAAGATGCGGAAGAAGCTGCTGCACAGGTCCTGTCCAGCGTGGAATCTGAAATCGGGCGTACCACTGACCCGGTCCGCATGTACATGCGCGAAATGGGTACCGTTGAACTGTTGACCCGCGAAGGCGAAATTGACATCGCAAAACGCATCGAAGACGGGATCAACCAGGTTCAGTGCTCTGTTGCCGAATACCCGGAAGCGATTACCTATCTGCTGGAGCAGTACGATCGCGTTGAAGCGGAAGAAGCGCGTCTGTCCGATCTGATCACTGGCTTTGTCGACCCGAACGCTGAAGAAGATATGGCGCCAACCGCCACTCACGTCGGTTCTGAGCTGTCTCAGGAAGAGATGGATGACGACGAAGACGAAGATGAAGAAGAAGACGACGACAGCAGCGACGACGACAACAGCATCGACCCGGAACTGGCGCGAGAGAAGTTTGCCGAGCTGCGTACCCAGTACGAAGTGACGCGTGACACCATCAAAGCGAAAGGCCGCAGCCATGCCGCCGCTCAGGAAGAGATCCTGAAACTGTCTGAAGTGTTCAAGCAGTTCCGCCTGGTGCCAAAACAGTTCGACTACCTGGTTAACAGCATGCGCGTGATGATGGATCGCGTACGTACCCAGGAACGCATCATCATGAAGCTGTGCGTTGAACAGTGCAAAATGCCGAAGAAGAACTTCATTACCCTCTTCACCGGCAATGAAACCAGCGAAACCTGGTTCAACGCCGCTATCGCGATGAACAAGCCGTGGTCTGAAAAGCTGCACGACGTGAAAGAAGACGTCCAGCGCGGCCTGCAAAAGCTGCATCAGATTGAAGAAGAGACCGGCCTGACCATCGAGCAGGTGAAAGACATCAACCGTCGTATGTCTATCGGTGAAGCGAAAGCCCGCCGTGCGAAGAAAGAGATGGTTGAAGCGAACTTACGTCTGGTTATCTCTATCGCCAAGAAATACACCAACCGTGGTCTGCAATTCCTGGATCTGATTCAGGAAGGCAACATCGGTCTGATGAAAGCGGTAGACAAGTTTGAATACCGTCGTGGTTACAAGTTCTCCACCTATGCTACATGGTGGATCCGTCAGGCGATTACCCGCTCTATTGCAGACCAGGCGCGCACCATCCGTATTCCGGTGCATATGATTGAGACCATCAACAAACTCAACCGTATTTCCCGCCAGATGTTGCAGGAGATGGGCCGCGAGCCGACGCCGGAAGAGCTGGCTGAACGCATGCTGATGCCGGAAGACAAGATCCGTAAAGTGCTGAAAATCGCTAAAGAGCCTATCTCCATGGAAACACCAATCGGTGACGATGAAGATTCGCATCTGGGTGATTTCATCGAGGATACCACCCTCGAGCTGCCGCTAGACTCGGCCACCACCGAGAGCCTGCGTGCCGCCACGCACGACGTTCTGGCTGGCCTGACCGCCCGTGAAGCCAAAGTGCTGCGTATGCGTTTCGGTATCGACATGAACACCGACCATACGCTGGAAGAAGTGGGTAAACAGTTCGACGTTACCCGCGAACGTATCCGTCAGATCGAAGCGAAGGCGCTGCGTAAGCTGCGTCACCCAAGCCGCTCTGAAGTGCTGCGTAGCTTCCTGGACGACTAACCCAGGTAAACAGCAAAAAGCTCCCAATCGGGAGCTTTTTTTTTGTTTATTCCCTCTCGCTGTGGAAGAGGGCCAGGGTGAGGGCCTCAGGCCGCAGAGGCTCTAAAGCCCCCGCACCATCAGCGCCTCATCAAGTTCCCGGTATGCCTCCACCAGCTTATCCAGCGTCGCCCTGTTCAGCCCGCTCGGATTCGGCAGCACCCACACCTGCGTTACGCCAATAGTAATGTTTTGCTTACCCCACTGAGCACCGCGCTGGCTGAACGCCTGCTCGTAGGCCTGCTTGCCGAGGATCGCCAGCGCTGCGGGCTGATAGTCTTCAATCTTCTTCACCAGTTCCCGCCCGCCGGTGCGCAGCTCATGCAGATTCACTTCGCTTGCCTGCACCGTGGGTCGCTCGACCAGCATGGTGATACCGCAGCGCGTATCCAGCAGCTGCTGCTCTTCTTCCGGCTTAAGCTGTTTTTCGGTAAAACCGGCCTGATGGATCACCTTCCAGAAGCGATTTCCCGGATGAGCAAAGTGAAAACCGGTGTGCGCCGATGACTTGCCCGGATTGATACCGCAGAACACCACCCGCAGGCCAGGGGCCAGAATATCGTTAATCATCTCTACTCCTGTTTATGCATCATAAGATAAGTATAAAGGATTGATTATGCATTGTTTATAAAAACAGCAGGCAGGTGCGAATGGCTGGATTGCTGAGGGGAGTTACTTTATAATTCACCGCCACGGCCCCTTAGCTCAGTGGTTAGAGCAGGCGACTCATAATCGCTTGGTCGCTGGTTCAAGTCCAGCAGGGGCCACCAAATTTTCAATGACTTACGCTATAGTTAGTTATTCAGAAATTCTCTAGGATACCTATAGGATACTTCGACTAGGTATCATCGAGTAATGATTTGGCTGAAAAGCCTAAACGTCCAGTTGGGTCGTAGCGGCCACTTTCACTGGAAAGATGTCCTAAGAAAAAAAGCGCTACGGGTCTGAACACCTTACTCCCAACTCTGTAAGAGACGGTAAGGACCTTTGTGGAGAGATTCAATGAATCAGTACATAAAGGGCTCAGACCTGCTGTCAGCACGCGTGATTGCCATTACTGGTTTAATCATTGCCCTCGGCAACATAGGTTTAGGCCCATTAGCTGTGGTGACAGCATGTATTGTTTTAGTGTACATGCTTAAGTAAAGACAGCGTAACAAGCCCGGCCCGGCTTTTGCCGGGCCCCCTTCGGGGGGATATGACACCCAATTGAACTAATTGAAGTCAAACTCATCCGCAATCTCGTTAAATAAAGCTTGGAATTTGTCCCAATCAGCAGCCCCATTCCTTTTTCGAATATTCAAATTGCCATGCCCTTTGACTCTATCGGTGAGTACACTTGTGGCTAATGACCAATAATCTTTTAATTTTTCATCATCACATTTAACTGGGACAGGGTAACGGCCAGTCCAAACGATGGCGGCAGTATAAAATTTCAGTAATTCTTTTCTCTTTGGATTAACCGATATCTCCGCCAAATTAGCCAAATGATTCAAATCATGTATCCCGGGAACTTTTTTTGAACGCTGGACAACTACTGCTTTCATGATTAATTCTAAAGCTAACCCACAAAGCATGTGGTAAACGGGATTACACGCAACCTCAAGCGAGAATCCACCGCCATACCCCATTTTCTGTTGAATATCTTTTGACTCCATCGATATCCATAAAACATGCGCCGAAGCTCTTAAGTCCGATGCTCTGTTAAACCAGTGGTTTGGATGCAAGCGTTGTTCCGTAATGGTTTTTCTATTCTTGATCCAAAAATCATAATCATCGTCGTACTCACTCATGCCCCCTCCTTCTTGTTTGGGGTCTCTTGCTTTAAGATGATGCTCATCAGTTGATAGCCTGACTGCGTACTGAAAACAAATGTTCGTTTTCAATCAGTGCCTCATTCATATACTTACACCATCCGGAAAAAATAGCCTCGTCAGTACCAGGATAACCCACCAGAAAAGATATCAGAATGTCGTCAGTGAGTTTGTCCTGCTGATCCCAGTCAACAATAAACTGTCGAAACAGTGCATATGACTTCGCCGGGTCTTTGTTTTGCCAAGTTTCAACAACGATATCGAACGGAGGTACGATGTAAGTCACCAGCACCGGCAATGGATCGTACTTAGTCGGGATAAATACCTCTCGGGTAAAAATCTCACCTTCCGGCCAGAGTTGCGCCTGATTTGTCAAAGTTGATCCTCCACATAGATACCTGCTGAGATTATTGCACCGCCGATACGGCGCTTACCGTAAAGCAATGGTACCGGATAACCTTGCGCAGCAGTATTAGTAACGCCACCAAATGCGTATGAAGCCTTATTATCGGCATCCTGTTTGCTGGCCAAGCCCGTGGGCTGAGGAGATAGCATTTGCACAATTCCACCAGCAATCATGGCTGCGCCAAGCTTCCATGCAACCGGCCCCCATGTACCACCGCCCCAAGCCTGCCCCACCGTAACCCCAATTGCCCCTACCACTACCAGCACCGCGCCGAGAATAGTTTGCAGTACCCCTGCTTTTTTGCTGCCGATTAACACAGGCACGATATGAATCTCGCGCCCATTGTTCGGAAACTCCAGGTCATCTGCTCCAATGTTCTTTTTCCCGACATAAATTGCATACGTTAAACCACGAGCCCTGCTTGAATTCATGTATTTTTCGAACCCGGGAATCGTTACGGCAAGAGCCCGGAAAGCCTCATGCGTAGTCCGTACCAGGCGCTGGTGAGTTCTACCGAATGTCTTGCCGAGCGGGCCAAACATACGGATGGTAGCAAGTGTTTCATTGTTAGCTGTATTCATCGTTTTACTCCTGTCAGATACCGTTAAATGTCGCCAGCCGTTGTTTATGGCTGTCGCTCATATCGAAAGCAAAATCCTCATGCTCAGCCTGGAATGTGCCGAATGCCATTAGTGCAGAGACCGCCGGGTCTATCTTGTTGGAGGATTTCTTTTTATTGGGCTTAATGTTGGCGTTAGCGTCGGACTCCATCACCACGTTACCAATCGCCCAGGCCAGAACCGGATCGCCACGGTGGCGCACCACTCTGCGATTAACGAACACCTCAAAGGATTTCGCTACCGGACTGAATTTGAGATAGGTTTGCGGGAATGGCTCCACATCAAGCCCCGCCCCCTGCAGCTGGGTGCGCAGATGCGTGGCGTTCCACGTATCGAAACCCACCAGCCTGATATTGAAGGTTTCAGCGTCGCGCAGAATATCGTCACGGATGCGGTCATAGTCGATACAGTCGCCGGGGGTGGTGCGTATCCAGCCCGCTTTCACCCACTGGCGGTAGATGGCGCGGTTTTTGTTGGCGACGTTAAGTAGCTGGGCTTCCGGCAGATAATGACGGGTCAGCAGGCGGATCTCCCTGTCGAACGGGAACGCGTAGCTCACGCTGGTGATGTCGCTGGTAGAGGACAGGTCAAATCCGGCGTAGCACTCCATTCCGGCGAGGTCTTTTTCTTCGTAGTCGAGTTGGCAGGCATCCCATGCGCCGGCACCCATCCACGGAGTGGAACCCTGACACCAGATATTGAAACGTTTGGTCAGCATTTCGACCCACTGCGACGGTATGCCCCGCGCTTTCTGGATAGTGGACTCCAGTTTCGCCGCGTCAACGGACACATGCAGGTTAGGGTTAGCCTTGATCCACATTTCCGGCTGCTCAACCTCGCTTTCGTCGTCCAGCTCGTAGATCAGGACAAACAGCGAATCGTTGCTCTCTTCCCCGGCCAGAATCTGGCAGCAGTAGTCATAGTGCTGTTTACAGGCAGAGACAACGTTACTCCCGGCGGTCGTGATGGCGAACAAAATCGCCTCAGGACGTGCGCCCATACCCAGCTCAAGTGCGGAATAAACGCCGTTATCCGGGTGAAGGTGGTATTCATCGACAATTGCCAGGCTGGGGTTAGTTCCTTCAATGGTGGCCGCTTTCGCCGCCAGCGGCTTTAACAGGCTGTTGCTCTTCGGGAAAATGACCTTATGCGCCTGAATATTGACGCGCTTTTTCAGCGGTTTTGACAGCAGGCACATCTGGCGGGCATCGTCGAACACGATTCGGGCCTGATCCCGGCTCACCGCCGCCGTGTAGATATCCTGCTGGCCCTTTTCCATCACCAGAAACCAGTTAGCCAGCATGGCGGCCACAGTGGATTTAGCATTCTTGCGTGGAACCTCAATGAAGGCGCTGCTGTATTTCCGGCGTCCTGACTCCCTGACCTTAAAGCCCAGCAGGTTAGCAAAGGCGAACTGTTGCCACGGTTCCAGCTCGATAGGCTGGCCCCGGAGCGGGCCTTTGACGTGCGGACAGAGCCGGGAGAACGCAATAAACCGTTCTACGGTCGCCGTATCGAACTCAAAACGGGGGTCATTCAGGTCTGAAAAGTACCTTTCAACGGCCTGTTTTACGCGCTTACAGGCCGGAATTTCACCGGATTTAATGGCGTTTGCGTAATCATTCCAGACGGTCAAGATCGTCCTCCTCTTCCGTTTCTATCGGATTACGGCGGCGGCTTACCGGATCAAAGCCCAGCAGCGACGACATTTTTATGAGAATTTTTTCGGCATCCGCTTTTGCGCTCAGTGCCGGGTTACGGCTCTCACCGCCCTGGCTGTTCACAATGCTGAACCCCCGCGTGGCAAGGTCTTCCACGGCTTTGCGGTACATCGAGTAGTTGACGCAGTACAGCTCAAGATTGTTCCAGTCGGCAGGCGTCAGATCCCCGCGCTCCGCCAGCTGCTTCGCCTTTGCTTTCCACTGCTGCGCCGCGATTTCATCAAGGTAGGCGGGCGGTTTGGGTGGTCTTGCCATAACTTACTGTTTTCCTGTCTGTTTTATTTTCAAAAAAATTACCGTGCGTAAAAATTTGAGGGGGCGGGTGGTTCCTCGCCCGGAGGGGTTTGTCCTAAAAACCTCCCCCACCCCGTCCATGCGCACTGTCAGCGGTTGCGGAAGCATTCCATAAGCTCCCGGTCACGCTGGCTCATGCGCTTTGCTACGGGCTTCGTGCGCGCTCTCTGTCTGGCTGGTTGCCATGCCTCGCGCTGCTTTATCAGCCCACTAATCAGGCGCTGCTGTTCCTGCTCAGTCATTGTTTGCCTCATAGATCCAGTCGGTGCGATGACGTGCTGCTTCCTCCTGCTCACGGAACTTACCGGCTTTACGCTGCTGCTTAGTCACCGGGTCTGTTGTAGTTGTCTTCCGGCCATGACAGGCAGCACATAACGACTGGTGATTACTGGCGGGCCAGAACAGCACATCGGCCTCACCCTCGATAGGGATGATGTGATCGACGATAGTTGCCGATGTATAGACGCCAGCCTTGAGACAGTGGACACACAGCGGATTAGCTTTCAGAAAATGACGACGGTATTCGCCCCAGCGGTTGGAGTAACCACGCTCTGTTCGTGTACCTCTTCGGCTGTCGCTTTGTCGGCGGGCATCCCGCTTATGCTCATCACACTTGCCGGACTTCACCCGCTTATTACATCCCGGCTCAGTGCACCGGCGCATTGGTTGCCACGGCATCAGTACACCCCGACATCTCGGTAGACAGACCACAACGCAGAGACAGCCATCGGTATCTCTTTGGCGTCGGTATCACCAATCATCGTGCGGTACTCGTACAGCTGAGAGACGTACATCAGACAGCCGATCTTGATAGCAGGGGTGAACTCCAGACCGTTATCAAATCGCTTACCGATATGCTTCTGGCAGACCTCCAGCGCCGCTTCTATGTACGCCTGTATCAGTGTGTCTTCATAATCATCATCAATACGGCAATGCAGCTTTGCTTCTTCGAGTTCGATTAACTCACTCATTGAAAATGCCTCCCTTACACAGCAGCTCAAGCCGGGTGTGATCCACATCAGGAATGACGGCCACGATGCCGTAAACCTGCCCCCTGACGTTTGGCGAGCGGTACAGAATGCGGTTTGCGGTGGTGATATCGTCGCGGTAGCGCGTCCAGATTCGCACAGTGGCTTCGGAGTAAAGCGCCCCGGAAGACATGCGCTCACGCCCGCTGATAGCACGAATTTCAGCCCAGACGGTGGCAAGGTCAGCCCATTCATAGATAACCTGACCAGTCGGGTCGCGGTGAGATTCAGACTTTTGAAAGGTAACGCGGCGTTTCATCTTTCCGGCTCTCATTCGTCACCTTCCTTACCGTCTTTGCTGATCTTCACTTCCTGCTTCCATGCCTGGCTGAATTCGTCACCACCTTCACGCGGCGGCATCCCCTCACGTTCACGGGCTTCGTTCGGGTTCATAATCCCGTTCTTAATGCCGCGCTCATAAGTGGCGTAGCGTTCGGTTGGCGTGGCGCGGAGAAGGTCAGCGGAGTCAAACTCCACCTGATAGCGGGTTCCCGGAACCGGAGAGGCCACCAGCAGCGCAGATTTGATTTGTTGTTCGAAGTTCGCCAGCCACGGGCGCATCGTCATGGTGAGGAATGCGCGGCTCGCTTCACTAAAGTTGCTGTAGGTGCTGTTGCTGTATTCCTGGAGGAAAATAGGCGACACGTTGAACATGCGGGCAATGTCTTCGATGGTGAAGCGACGGGAGGCCAGCCATTCAGCATCCTGATTGCTCATGCCAAGCTGCTTGTAGTCCATCCCCCCTTCAAGGATCGGCGTTTTCCCGGCGTTTTTGGCCCCTTTGTAGCGCTCCAGAGCATCCATTGCCTGTTTGCCCTTCACGCTGTCGAGCCACTCTTTAGTGATCACCACACCCGCCGCCATCATGCCATCTTTCATAATGCTGGCACCGTGGCGCTGCTGGGCCAGCCCTAACCCCAGCGCCTCACGGCAGACGGTGATAGGCGAACGCCCCAGAAAACCATCATCGGTGGAGTAACGCAGGTGCAGAATCTCTTCCTGTAGATAGGTGCGCACAGCCCCGGTAAACGGCTCTGTAACGGTGTATTTGTACTTATGCTGGCCGATACGCTCAGGAACAACCGCCCCCGGAGCATACGGGTGCAGGGATTGCGGCTGACCGTCGCGGCCCCACTGGATCACCGCATAGGCGTTACCATTCAGCAGACAATGGCGCATCATCGTGCGTTTAAACTGATAAGGCGTCTGGCAGTCGTTCGGCTGCTCGTTCAGCAGAAAATCCACCGGATGATTACTCAGCCATTCTCGCGCCTCACGACCATTATCATTACGGACGCGGTAGAGATAGCAGGGCATTGTTGCCACCGCCTCACTGATAACTGATACGGCGTTCATGACCGCCGGCAGAGATTCCGCAGTACCCGCAGACACATACTCGCCTGATCCGGTATTTGGAATCCCTGCCATCGCCAGCCACTCATCAATGGTCATACTGCGCTGTTCGGAGGGTTCAGACTTACGGCCAAACGGCCAGATATTCCACATATCAAAGCCCCGCTAATTCAGCCCAGCGGCGACGGTTATCGCCAGCGCGGCGCAGTTCAGGATGTTGGGAGAAAAGCGAACGGTGCGCGATTTCCACGCCAGACTCAGGATAAGCAGGTATAGAGGTAACGGTAATCTCCCGCAGTTCGGCAGCGGTAACAGTGCGCAGGTATGGAGACTGAGCAATATCCCACGCCTCTTTCAGCGCACGAAAACCGAAGCTCATGCCAGAGATATCCCCGCGCTCCACCAGCTCCAGCACATCGTTGCCAAGCTGGGTATTCGGCGGGGTCAGCTCGAAGCGCAGCCCGGTATCGTCTTCGGACAGCACCAGCGTGCCGGATTTGGTGCGGCCCAGCAGCTGGGTATAGTTATGCTCGTACAGCGCACGCACATCGCTACCGGATGCCAGGCTGTCTTTAAACGCTCCCGGCGCAAACTGCTCGCGGAACTCGTCCCAGATAATTTCTGAGAGACTGTTCCAGCGCACGGCATAGCCCACCAGCTTTTTGTTGCTGGCGCTCACTTCGGAGGTACGGATTTCAAAATCGATGGTTTTCATTACTGGACTCCACAGAGGGCAAAAAGGGGCCGCAGCCCCTTAAACGTCAAATCAGGAACCGGAGCCGGAAAGCTCAAGCACCTTGATGGCGTTGGAGTCCACCACGCCGCCGCCCAGGTATTTATCGGTATGCACCTTGTAGAAACCCGGTTCGGTGATGTTGTCAGGGCGGGTACGCACGCCAGTGGTGTGATCCACGATGAAATAGCCGCGCTTGAAGTCGCCTACCGCGAGGAATGCTTTACCTGCCTCCGCATCCGGCATGGTTTCCAGATACTGCACAGGACGGCCCAGCAGCGTATCGGGAGAACCGGCAACCAGACGATCGCGCCAGATGTAATCCCCGTTGCCGTTTTTCAGCTTTTGCAGTTTGGCTGCGGTGTTGGAGTTCATCACCCATACGGCGTTTTTGCGGTATTTGGCTTTCAGCTTATACAGCAGGTCGATCAGGCCATCAGAGGAAACGTCAGCCGCTTCCATCTTCTCCAACGTGCCGAACGGACGGGTTTTATCGGCAGTGGCCGCGCGAGGGTAAGACAGGAAGCCTTTGGATTTTTTATCACCGTCGCCGTTCACAAAGTCGCTTTCTTCGGTAGCGGTGAAGGTGTCGGCGATTTCAGAAGACAGCCAGCCCAGAATATCCACCTCGGAGAAGTCGAGAATCTCCTGAGTGGTTTTCGGGTAGGCGTAGATCGGGTTGAGTTTGATATCAACGCGCTCCATCTTCGGCGTACTGGTTTCGGTACGTGCCTCACCTTCGGTACCGCGATGAACGGTAGTGCCGCCCACAGATACCAGCTTCTGGTATTCGTTGGTTTTGGTGGTCTTCACCGTTGCGATCGAGCGCATCACGCTATCATCCTGCAACTGGCGCATGATCTCTTTGTCCAGCTCAGGGATAACGGTATAACCGCCGTCAGCCTGCACCAGCGTGGAGAGAGAGCGGGTATCACCGGTCATGATGTAGTGGCGCAGCTCGTCGTTGCTTACTGGCTCACCTTCAACGGAAGTACCTGGCAGATTGCGCTGATCGTCGGCGACGGCTTCAAGACGGGTGATTTCAACTTCAAGCGCATCAGCCTGGGCGCGGAGTTCATCGAACTTTTTGCCCTCTTCTTCGTTCAGGCTGCGCTTTTCGGTGTCGGCTTTGTCCAGCATGGAACGCATCTGTGTTTTGAGTGCGGCTTTCTGCTGGCGTAATTCGAGTAGTTTCTTCATGGAGTGGTTTCCGTAACAATTAACGTTGAGACGTGAAACCAGCGCTTGGAGGGGAGGCCGTTAAATCTTTTTCTGCCTCTCGCAGGCTGTACTCGCTACAGCTTGACTTAACGGCCAGTGGCGGCTCACGTCTGAGTGCCACTCTTCAAGATATACATGAGAATATTAAATAAAACCCCCTCTTGAGTAAGAAGGAGGAAGGAGTAGAATCAGGTATAAGTAATTTACAATTCTCTCCAAATTGATACGGGTGTGTGGATGCAGGGATATAAAGAGTTTTTAGAATCCTTACAAAAAATGACTGACGTTCGGTTGAATATCGCTATATTGCTGACTTGCTTAGCCGCTATCATCTTATCTTCACCAGACCATTTCATTTTAGATCCAGTTCCCAAATTGATTCCACAAAGTTTAATCCTAATAACTTCAATTCGCTTGGTGTTTTCTGTCATTAATACTATACACACTATGATATCCAAGAAAATAGAGAAACAAAAATTAGAAGCACAAGCTCTAAGTGAAAAACAAAACAAAGAGCGTGAAAAAGAATTGCTAAAAGATAAAATTAGTTCTTCCATTGATGAACTGGATGTCTTTCAACTTTACATAATAAAAAAACTAATTGGCAAAAATAATGCTTCACATGCTAAAGGTGCTACGTTGTTTTCTTTATGCAATTTAAATATCACCTATGTTGTTGCAACAGGAGAACGCTCACAGAGTGTGGCGTTAACAAGTATCGCAAAAGATATACTTGAGAAAAAATTCAATAATGACATTTCTCAATTGGAAAAAAACGCTGCAACCAGAGCGTTTAATGCCATGGCTGAAAAGGAAATATCTTCATTTAAATTACTTTTAGAAAAAGATGTCACAAAAACAACATGGACAGATCGCAATGGAAGATTACATTACTCACCTAGCGAATATATTTTTAGAAATTTCAGTGATTCCATCATCTTTGAACAGCCGCAAAAAGGCTATGAATATACATTAAACTCTAATTTAAGAAGCATACTTGAAAAGTATTGATAGATAGCCGCCAACAAGCGGCCATCTTTCATCACTTGCGGTTAGGATGACATTTTGTCACTAATGCTTTGTAAGTATTCAATCAACGTTTCCAATTGTTCCCGGTTTGTAGTCAAGATCTCCTCTGATAAAGTGCTTCGCAGAAAGTCATGGTGATCGATCCAGAAGAATGCCCCATCAGACAAGGCCTTTCGGTATTCCTCTGTGCTCATCGTGTCCAGGTCATGCAGCCCGTATTGGTCCTTGTGAGTTTTAATATCCTGTATTGTGATTGGCATAAAATCTCCTTAATGAATTTTTTCGCCGCGTTCCGGCATATCTTTACCATATTTAAGCGACATCTGGAGTCGGTTTAATACCTCCTCCGCTTGAGCCATGACCCTTTGCCAGATCGATAGTCGTTTTTATAATTCCCTTGCTTACTCCTGATTTGTCCATGATGCCGCACTTAGCGCCGCGTTTAGCAATGCCGCACTTAGCGCCGCACCAGTTTTCTCAAAAAATTACGCAAACCCAGTAATGACGGGGGTTTCAGTGAAATGCCGCACTTAGCGCGTGTATACAGGGACTAAGAGCGGCATTTGGTCATAAAACATACTAAATGCCGCACGTGCCGCACTTACCGCCGCATTTACTCGACTGTTACTGGGTAAAGGTTCTCACCCTCGATGCGAATGATTTGCTCACTCTCCAGCTTGTCCAGCCAGCGCGGGAATGACTTTCTCACTTTGTCTGCACCCAGCGTTGCACGTAGATCGTCTTTAATGACGGAGATAGTGCATGGCTCCCCCTTAGCTGTGCGGCTGCGTACTGCCTGCCATAGTGCATGGTGGTTATCGCTAAGACGGGAGACATTGGCCAGTTCAGGCTCAACCTCTTTAGCCTCTCTCGGCTGATCGTGCACAACCAGAGAGCAAACAAGCTCACCATCTTCATCGGTGTAAAGCTCTGCCGTTCTCAGGTCATACGCTTTACGCTCTGGCTCCTCCGCGTCTTTCATCTTGGTACAGGTCAGAATAAGCGCCTTTCCATCCCCTTCACGCTTAACGTTAAATTCAGTATCAAGCGCAGCACGGAAAGCACTGGAACCGCGAGCGCCTTTCCCTTCATCCTTGCCGGAGTGGTGAACTACCAGCACCGTTGCACCCGTTTTCTGTTTGATAACGTCACACCCCTCAATAAACGCCCCCATATCACGAGCATCGTTCTCGTCATTCCCCCCAAAACAACGGGCCAGCGTATCGATCACCACCATGCGAACCGGCACACCACATTCGACTTCAATCTGCCTGGCAGCCAGAAGAACTTCTGTGACCTCTGACTCACGCACAGGGAACACCGGACGATTGACCAGCCAGAGGTTGTCTGCCTGTGTGCCGTGCGCCTGCTCCCAAGCCTTTATACGCCGGGGAACGCCTACGCCCCCCTCACCAACCACATACAGCACCGCGCCGGGAGTGACCTTCTTCCCCGCCCATGGAAGACCCGCAGCGATGTGACAGGCCCACGATACGGCAAGAAAACTCTTATACGAACCGCTTGGGCCGTAAATGCTGCACAGAGACTGAGCTGGAAGAAAGTGTTTAAGGATATAGTCCTGACGGATATCAAAGCCCTCAGAACCGCGAGAGAGAGGCAGCTTTGTCCTGAACTTTGCTCCAGCATCAGGGAAGACGCGGTGAATGCGCTGCACGTCAGACAGCATGGCATTCATTTCCCCTTCGCCTATCTCTTCCACCAGCACAGAACGCCGCGCGGTAATCATTTGTTTGCGGTCCGTGTCGAGATACCCGGCATCACAAAGCTCCTCATACGGCATTGCTGCTATCTGGTTGAGGCGAGCCACCAGCTTTCCGTAACGGGTAGTGGGGTCCTTATGCTGGTGGAGGGCTTTATCCAAATCGCTGCGACTGTACTGCTTGCCATGCGCCCATAGATATGAACAGGTGAACAAGGCATCAGATACAGTTTCTACAGCTGTCAGTTGTACCGTCATTTTGGTATGCCTCCGCTCATCTGGAATTTGCCGATCAGAGGATGGAACCAGTACGCAGAGCCATATTTGCGCTTAGCACTGCGCAACACCAGCCGCGCCGCTTCCCTGAACTTTTCATCAGGCGCAACGAACCCGCCAGATTTCAGCTTAACCAGCATCACCCCTGTGTTTTTCGCCAGCTCCTCAGCCTTTTTGGTTGAGATACCGTATTCAGCGGCCAGTGTTGCTACTGGCGTCATACCCGGAGGGATTTCTCCTCCCTGACTATCGGTGAGTGACTTAATCTGTGCCTCAAGATGCAAAATCTTTTCAACCAGCAGATCAACGCGGTTAGCCAGCTCGTTGAATTTCACGTTACTGATCATTTGCGTTCCCCTTCAGCTGGAAGGACGAATGACTTATCCAAAGCGTTAGCCAGATCATCAGCTAAGCGCGATGCAATATCCATTAAAGCCATCAGGTGGATGCGCTTCTTTTCATCGTTAGCTATAGCTACAAAAGCTGCACACGAAAGAAGAGCCGAAACCTCTTGAGCAGTGGTCAATAAGTCCTGATCGCTCTTGTAGGTATAAAGGTTATCCATTGATCGCCCCCTTTGAATTCTGCTCTATCATGCTTGCCGCCAGTTGATCCGATACTCGTCTGGCCAGGCTGATTAGGTTTTCACGCTCTACCTGATCAACGTCGCACTCTTCGACAACCATCAACAACGCAGCCAGTTCACAGGCTATTGACGCACTTTTATTGGTTAATTCACGCATGGCGTACCTCCACAACCTGAAAGACATGGAATGGGAGGCGAGCAGCAAAAATGAGGTTTACCCCCGGCATAGTGTTGCGGGCTTCCTGTTCGCTGGATGCGTTGACGTAGATCACCAATGGTTTGGCGGTAGGGTAGCGCTCAGAAGCGGAGAGAAATCTCCATGTAAATTCCGGGCGAGTTTGGGTAGACTTCTTGAAAGCCATAGCTGTTACCTCAGATAACGGTTTGGTTAGAGGCCCGTTGGTGTTGGTAGCGCCAGCGGGCTTCGTCTTTTCTGTACCCTGATTATCAATCAAGGTGTAAGTAACTTTATTTTTAGGTGGCTTACATGTCAATGCTTTTGTGTAAGACTGATTCTGTGTATATTGTCTTACACCAGCATACGGAGGATTGCAGATGGCTACAGGCCCCAAAAACACGAAGTCACAATCATTAACCGCCCGCATCCCACACGATGTCATAGAGGGAATGGAGTCCGTCAAACGGAACGACGAAAGCAATGCAGCGTTCATCGTAGCCGCCATGCGCGGGGAGATCGCCCGACGCCAAGCAGAAGGAAACGGGGAAAATATCCTTGTTTCTTCCCTCGATACGCTAGCGCAGGTAGAAAAGATTGGAGTCAAAGCCTCCGAAGAGATCGGACAACTTATCAGCGTTGTTCGTGACGAACTCCAGCGCAGGAAGGCCAAGTAAGCAGACAAGGAGTGATACCCGATATCTTGATAACGGTCGAAACTACGGGATTTTCCCGGGGTATGCTGCATTGCAGTACACCCGGCACTCTGTTCCAGTTCTCCCGAAGTTTCGGGAGATTGGGTATGCGGCAATGCCGTACACCTTAAACAGCCCAATTTCTGGGTAGTTTCACGTAACCTCGCCAATGGCGCAGTTCCTGCAATCACAGGAGCGCTCAGGCTTTGACCACCAGCATTAACCCTGGTATCCTGACTTTGCTTGATTTTTTCGTAGTGGCATTGGCAGCTCTGCAAAGCTGCCTTTGTTTTATTTAGCGTCAGCATTCGGCACCTCCGGCAATACACCATCAGCGATCAGTTTCTTCGTTAACCACTGCTCACCCTTCCCCGTCAGCATCGTTGTGAATGAGGCTCTTACCTCGCCATTCGTTTCATACGTTCCCTGGCGTACGGCAAAATAACCGCTATCGATATAACGCTGCATAGGTAAGTTGTGGCGCTGGCCGCCATTGATGAGTATTCCATGTTGCCTCATCCAGCCGAATAATTTGATGGGGCCAAGCCCTACGGCTTTGGCATAGTTGGGAATGGAAATACCCTTGCTGATCTCCGCCACGCGATCAGCAAAATCAACTTTTGGCGCAGCGGCCAGCAGCCGGTTTTCAAGTTCACTTGCCTTTTCTGCCAGATCAGCAGCAAGGCGCAGGGCGTCCGGTAACGTCTGCGGGATATTAGCGGCGGCTTTTGCCTGACGTTCGCAGTTGATGAAGTAGCGGCGAACCTCCCGCCCTTTTTCGTTGCGCTCAACCATTGCCAGCTCTTTACCCATGTCGATGGTGATCAGGTAATCATGTGCAATTTGTTGGCGGTATTTTGAGCTCCCCGAAACGGGGGCGCTCAAATTTTCTACCACAGTAAAATCTACGCCAGCAGTAAAACCATACTGGCTGATGCGTCCTTTTATCCATGTGGTGAAATCACGCCCAACGCCAAGAAAAGAATGAAGACGTTTTGCGCTCACAAGCGCGGCTGGTTGCCCGTCGATACTTCCCGCTGTAACCGGGATAAGCTCTGGTAATTTTCCCATGCTGATTCTCAGGCTGTTTGCGTGCGACGGGTTGATGCCAGATAGCTATCGAGATCTGACCTCATGTAGATAACCTTGCGACCAACCTTATGGTGTGGAATTTCCACCTTTCCGGTATGAGCCCAATTAGCTAGAGTTTGAGAATTAACACCAAGATAAGCGGCCGCTTCTGCACGGGTAAGGCGCTCTAACGAGAAAGGAGAATTGACTAACTTCATATTTATCACCGTGTATTAATGGTTAACAGCGGTGATAAATATCCATGATAGGGTAGCGAATTATCAGCCCAATAACAGGCTACTGGTTCTCAACTGCCGGATGCGACAACACAATAACCAGTAACGCCCCCCCAGCAGCCAGCTATTGGGGGAATACTAATTCAAGTCGTGTATATTTTTCTGGTTTTGGGGGCCTCAATCCAGAGAGGGAGATCCAGTTATCTAATGCGTTACGACTTACCTTGCCATGATAATGAGCAGCCAAGGCATCAAGCAGCGCTGTTTTTGCACCACAAGGATATTTTTCCCAAGTTAGTTTAATGACTTCAATAACCTCTGAATAATATGGGCTACGGGGTCTTTTCGCCTTTTCTCTCTGAGCATCTGAAATCGCCTTTTGCGCTATTTCATTAAACTCCCTAATGGATATTTCGTCACTAAAAACACCTTCCATTAGCAATTTAATGCCAATTCTTGCAAGATTATCACCGTTATTCTTCATTCCTAAAAAATGTAACGCAAGCGCAGCATTCAATGCTGTTATTCCATCACCTGATAATGGTATATCGGTTAAAAATGGTGTTTGTTTTTCATCCATATACAACAATGTGTTGATTGACTGGTCATCCACCCCAGTTTTAGCGCTCTCAATTCCAATAAAATAGAGAAATTCTTCAATGGGATTATCAGAGCATTCGAAATAATGAATTATATTGTTAACCATATTTCGCGCCAAGCTTGCAGAGGTATCATTCTTAAATCCATAGCGCAAGGTTGAAATAGCCGTAGAATCAGCACCATCAATAAAAAGCTCGTTTATAAACGTAGCCACAATTGTAGCTCTAATACTCATTTCACCATGAGTCATAGCTTAAAGCCCTTTTTATCATTTGATATTGCGAAGATTAATTTTCTTTTCTCTTCTTCGCTCAGATTCGCCAAAGCAGACATTAATTGAGTATTAATATCTTTTTTACTTTCAATCAACCCAGCATATTCAAGTATTGCTCGTTCTATTCTTGAAGCTGGCTCCATAAGTTCATCAGCACTGAAATGAAGATAGCCCTGGGTAACATCAGCGCTTCTCATCGTTCGGTGGTTGAGCAGGCGTTTCAGGATATAATTACCAACCCCCACCAGCTCAGCAACGGTGCCGAAAGTTCGGCGGCCGTCATGCCATTTGAAAGGGATAGGCTTTAGCAGGTCTGGGTTTGGTTCTGGTACGGTGGCAGCACTTATGCGATCGATAATGTGCCTGTACTCTTTAATTACTCCCTTATCACCAGGAAAAACCAATAATCCATCTGCCGCTTTCATCTTGGCTCGGCGGCGAAATAATTTCAGTAGAGTTTCAGTAATGGGGAGTTCAAGCGGATCGCCGTTTTTTGTGGTATCAATCCAAAAATATCGGCCTCCAAGATTAACTCTATCCCAACTAAGCTCTAAAATTTCAGACTTACGCAGTCCGGTAAAAATAGCCATTTCCACAGCATCACAAACCGCCGCTGCTATATCATCGCGCCCCTGTTCGGCAAACTCTCGCACGGACGATAAGGCGCTAAACCATCTGCCAAGCTCATTGGTGCGGATACGTTCAGTCTTCCTCACGGTACCATGCCATTTGCGCTTTGTGCTCAGTACCATTGTAGGCGGGTCCGGAAGAAGCGTTTTCCCTTCCTCGTCACGGTAATGATCGTGCGCGAAGCGGTATATAGCACGAAGCACCCTAGCCCAGAGATCGGCCTGTGCTTTACTGCCGGTTCCAACCCCTGCGCGTAGCGTTGATTTATCAGCACCAAACCACACAGAACCATCAGTAACGGCTTTGTGTCTGGTTTCCACCCGTTCACGGCTGATAGAGGCGATTGGTTGTTTCATCCAGTCACCAGAGAAATTTTGCAGGATGGAACGATACTGTTTTGCTGTATCGGCGCTTAACCGTTCATCACGGCTTTTGATATAGGTGTCCAGCGCATCATTAAGCGTAACCAAAGCCTTCTCATTAATGCGCTTTTCGACGTTAGGGTTTCTGCCTGTAGTGGCTACGTCTCCCAGCAGTTCGAGAGCCTTTGCCCTGGCATTATCAATAGTAAGATCGGGAAATCTGCCTAAGGTGGCCCGTATAAATTTGCCATTACGCTTTCTGGAGATACAGAAGCTCTTCGCGCCACTTATCCCCACCCGGAGCCGTAGTCCGTTAACAACGGTATCACCATACTCCACCTGACCACGTTCCGCAGGTGGCAGACTTTCGAGTTTTGCTTTCGTGAATTTGAATGTTTCCACAACCCCCCCTTACCAAGCGATCAGGGTATCCTGAGAATCGCTTGTTTTGCTCTAGGATACCTATAGGATACCGCAAACGAGTATTTTAGAGTATTTCTGGTTATTTATACAGTAAATTAAAAATCATTAAGTAACTGAAAATTATAGATAAGTATTTTTAGGTAAGAAGTTGCGTCCTAACTCATAATCGCTTGGTCGCTGGTTCAAGTCCAGCAGGGGCCACCAAATTTTAGCTTTAGAATCATCCAGTTAAGCCACTCCCGCGAGTGGCTTTTTTGTTACTTAATGCATGGGTGAGGCAAAAGTGTCGCACAAAAGTAAGAGTGCTCCCTCCCCTCAAGATTATGACAAGCCCTCTCCACATAACTACTACGCCAAAAAGTTGCTTTCCGTAGACTTTTGACTTTAAATTCCCGCGACAAATGAAAGGGAAAGATAAGTAATGGATAAACAAGCCAGATCAACTCATTTACATGAATGCTTACGTCAGGAAGTAATGATGAGTTCTAAGACATTTTCGTGGTTCAGTGTGCTGCATAAAGCTATCAAATGCCCGGATCGCCGCTTCCACTTCTGGTGGCGCATCGCGTCGCACTGGCATCGCTCGGGCAACAAGTTCCTGAAAAAACGAGCCGCTAAATTAAACAGAAACCTCATTTTCAAATATGGAACTGAGATTCAGTTGGGGGCGCACATCGGACCCGGCATGGTGATTACTCATCATCACGGGATTGTAATAAATGGTTCGGCTGTAATAGGTCATTCTCTCCGGATAAGACAAAACATCACGATTGGCATTACCGGCGCGAATGTTAATAAAGGACCAATATCCATTGTAATTGGCAACAACGTCAGTATTGGTGCGGGTTCCTGCATCATCGCAGATAAGATTCGCATCGGTGACAACGTTGTAATCGGCGCTATGTCATTTGTGAACAAAGACATTCCCAGCAACACCACCGTCTATAGCGAAAAGACTTTGCATGTCATGTCTAACAAATTACATGCAGCATGAGCAGACACTGCTACACATTTCAGTCGAATGAAAGCCCCTCGCCTGCCCGTGTAGCTCCCTCAGCCGGCTGACCCCTGAGGTTCCCCTTCACAACCCCTAAAAACTAAAGAAATCCCCCATCGCGCCGATCATCATCCGTGTGTATTATTTCCTGTAGCGTTGACCACAACTACCCTTAACTCAAATACTTAAGCGCCAGAGCGAAAGGCATCATGAGCACACCGATCAAACGGCTAGAAATCATTAAAAATGCCATTGAGCTGGAAGATGACGACATCATCCAGAGCCAGCTGAAACGCCTCAAAGATGAAGCCTTTGACGATGATCTCCTGTCCATCGTCGCGGCGCTTGAGCAGCAAAACTACACCGCTGCCATCCGTGCTATCACCACCTGGCTGCAAAGCCAGCGTGCCGTTGCCCCGTGGCGCGATCCGCAGCTGGCGGCCAGCAAGCTGGAGCTGAAAGCCCTGGAGGAGCGCCTGCGTGACCTGATTGACCGCCGTAACGCCCGGGTGCAGCAGCTTGATGAGTTCAACGATCTCTATTTTTCGCGCCTCGGGCCGCTGATGCAGCAGATCCTCGTCCTGCGTAAAACGCTGGCGGAGCTAAACCTGCGTCGTCAGCAGGCGGAGGCGCGTCGCCGGGAAGAGGATTACCGCCGCTGCCAGCGCTATATGGCGCAGGCCGTAGAGGTTCTGTCGACGCTCACCCAGCGCTGGCAAGAACTGCCTGCGGATTCCGTTCAGGCGGCAGAGGCGCGCAAGCATCTTCAGCAGCAAAGTCATCTGATTGCCACCCTGCTGGCCGAAGCGCAGGAGCTGGAGACCGGACTAACGCGTGAAGAAGAGCCGGCGCGTCAGGCGCGCGATGAGGCCAACGAAGAGTACAGGAAGTATCGCGAACAGCATCATGATGCCGAAGCGCGCCTGCGTAAAGGCAAGGCTCTTTCTGAAGAGGATCGGAACGAACTGAAGCGGCTCTGGCGCCAGGCGAGCAAGCTATGCCACCCGGATCTGGTTGCCGATGACTTAAAAGAAGAAGCCAACCGGATGATGGTGCAACTCAACCAGGCCAAACAGCGCGGCGACGTGAAGGCCATACGCTCGCTGGTCGCCCGTCTGCAACACGGGTTCGAACCGATGATGGCGAGCGACAGGCTGAACGACCTGGAACGTATTCGTAAAAAGATGGCGCAGGTGCGTGAGCAAATCGACGCCCTGGTGAGCGAACTGGCAGAGCTGGAGAAGGAAGAATCCTGGCTGCTCGTCTCGTCGCTCAGCAATATGGAAGCCTACTTTGCCCAGCAGGAGAAAGCGCTGAAAGAGGTATGCGCCTCGCTCGAACATCAGGTGAGCGAAGCGCAGCTGGATCCCGCCGCCTGACTACTTTGCGTGCCAGTACGCGCTGGCACGCACCAGCTGCGGGTCAATCGCATCGGTTTCAAACTGACGGCTCAGGGTTTTCACCACCTTTCCCTCTCCGGTCAGCCAGATAAAGTAGTCCTCTTCCGGCACGGTCAGCGCGGCCAGTTGCTCCGCCACCGCCTGCTCGCTGTGGCCGATAACCCAGGTGATGTTGAACTCGCTCAGGTGCGCCAGGTAGTCTTTATACGACGCATCGCCCACGGTGACGATGGCGTGGATCGCCGGGCGAACCGGCAGTTTTGCGATGCCTTCCAGACGACGGCGCAGCGCGGGCATGCCCGACTCGTCGCACACGTACAGCTGCCAGGCATAATCTTCCGGCACCACCAGCGAACCGCGCGGACCGCCGATGGTCAGCTTGTCGCCCGCCTTCGCCTCTACCGCCCAGTTGCTGGCAATGCCGCCATCATGAACGAAGAAATCGAGCACCAGCTCATTTTTTTCGTCATTGTACAGCGGAGTGTAGTCACGCGCCTGCGGGCGCACGCCGTCGCCCCAATTAATGCCTTCATCGGTGACGACAGGCGGCACGAAGGTCGTGCCCGGTGCCGGGAAAAAGACTTTGGTATGGTCGTCAAAGCCGCGTGAGCTAAAGCCCTCCAGCGCCTCGCCGCCTAACACAATGCGCTGAAATCCTGGGCTGACGCGCCCGGCGCGGAGCACGTTCAGCTCGCGAAAACGCAGGTCGTTGCGGACACGTTGAGGGTAACGGGTAGATGCCATGGTGATGCCCTTCTCAGGTGAATACGATATATCGGAATAAATTTTTAATGATAATGATTGCTATTAACTCAGAAATCAAGATTTTTTAGATTGCATCTGAATATATCTAAGATATAGTTTAGATATATCAAATTAAGGAAAAAACATGCGACACGAACACGACGGCGGCGGACGCCGGCCACGATTTTTTGGCCATGGCGATTTACGGCTGGTGATCCTGGACATCCTGACGCGCAGCGCGAGCCACGGTTACGAGCTGATTAAGGAGATCGAGAACCTGACGCAGGGTCATTACACGCCAAGCCCCGGGGTGATTTACCCGACGCTGGATTATTTGCAGGATCAGGCGCTGATCGCCATTACCGAAGAAGAGAACGGCCGTAAGCGGATTGCGATTAAAGCCGCCGGAGAGCAGTGGCTGGAAGCTAACCGGGAACAGCTGGAGCAGATCCAGACGCGTATCAAGGCGCGTTCCGTCGGGTTCCAGCTGCGCAAGAACCCGCAGATGAAGCGGGCTTTAGATAACTTCAAAGCGGTGCTGGATCTGAAGGTGAACCAGGGAGAGCTCAGCGACGCGCAGCTCAAACAGATTATCGGCGTGATTGACCGCGCGGCGCTGGAGATCTCCCAGCTGGATTAAGCCAGCACGCCGTCGCTCACGCGGAACACGCGCACCAGCTCTTTCAGGTGCATCGCCTGTTCGTTCAGGGATGCCGCCGCCGCAACAGACTCCTCCACCAGCGCGGAGTTCTGCTGGGTGGTGGCGTCTATCAGGCCAATCGCGCTGTTGATCTGCGAGATGCCTTCCGTCTGCTCGTGGCTGGCCTGGCGGATTTCACGCAGGATAACGTCCATCTCCTCCACGTTACCGACCATCCCGTTGATAAGCCCGCTGGCTTTCTCCACAAGGTTCATGCCGTCCTGCGTCTGGCTTGTCGAACTTTCGATCAGCTGGCGGATCTCACTTGCGGATGTCGCACTCTTCTGCGCGAGCTGGCGTACTTCGCCCGCCACCACCGCAAAACCACGGCCATGCTCACCCGCCCGGGCCGCTTCGACCGCCGCATTGAGCGCCAGAATGTTCGTCTGGAAGGCAATCGCATCGATCAGGTCGATAATGTCGGACATCCGGTTCGATGTTTCGTTAATCAGGCGCATTTTGCTGGTAACCTGCTTCATCATCTCCCCGTTGTTTTTCACCACCGCAGCCGCATCGGCAGACAGGTTGGTCGCTTCCCCGGTGTGCGAGGCGGTGTTCTTCACCGTGGCGGTGATCTGCTCCATCGACGCCGCCGTCTGTTCAACAGAACTGGCCTGCTCCTCCGTGCGCGCGGCCAGATCCTGATTGCCGGCGACAATCTGCGCGGCGGCGCTGGAGATGTTTTCCGACCCGGTCTGCACCTGCTGCACAATCTCCAGCAGGCGCGTTTTCATCTCCATCAGTGCGGTAAGAAGCAGTCCGGTTTCATCTTTACCGTGCGAGGTAATGCTGCGCGTCAGATCGCCATCGGCTATGGCTTGTGCAAAATTCACCGCGTCGTTCAGCGGTCGCGTAATGGATCGCACAATGAGCCAGCCAATCAGGCTGGCTGCCGCGACGCTGAACAGCGTAATCACGATCAGCAGGAGACGATTGGTGCGGAAATCGCCTTCCACCTGCACGCCCGCGCTCTGCATTGCCCGGTCCTGGATCGCAATCAGCGCCTGCACTTTCGCTTTGTAGGACTGTTGCAGGTTCAGGGTGTTGGTCATCATCTCGTTTATGGCAGCCGCACGGTCGTTATTTTGCACGGCCTGCAAAATGCGATAGCGTGAGTCGAGATATTGCTGACGTACGCCGCGGATATCCGCCAGCGCCTGTTGAGATTTCTTATCCTTGAGAGCGTTGTCCAGCTCGCTCAGGATTGCGGTGATGCGCTCGCTGATGGCCTTCAGGCGCTGCTCTGACTGCGTCGTGTACGTCCCCTGTTCGTCCAGCAGCATAAGCTGCTGTGTGCTTATAAATTCCTGGAAGTTGTCGATTAGCTGGTTCGCTTTAACCGTGGTTGGATAGTCGCTGGTAAGGATGGTTTGCATTCCATTGTTTGCCCGATTCAGGCTCATCAGAGACAAACTTGCGCTGACGACCATCAGGACAATAAATAATCCAAACGCCAGAAATAATTTCGTGCCGATCTTTACGTCATGTATGAACATATTTACCCCATCGATGTGATTATTTCTCAGACGATCGCTGTTATCGGAAGAAAACTTGCTAACTTTATGACTTTGATCGTTTTTTTCTTTTTCACTCGTAAGAAAGTCGGGGCGCAAGAATTAAAAATCGGCAGGTTTTTTTAGTTACTTAATATTTCATTAACAACATAACTTATACTGAAAAACAAAAAAGCCGTTTACCCCCGGGGGAATAAACGGCTTTTTCGAAGCAGGCATTTCTTAATGCAGCACGGTAACCGCATCTTCAAGGCGTCCGGCCCGATGCTTAACCATCGCGGAAATCTGTGCGCTCTCTTCGACCAGGTCCGCATTTTTTTGCGTAATGCTGTCCAGCTCCGCCACGGCACGCGTCAGCTCGGTCAATCCCGTGGCCTGCTCGGAGGTGGCATGGCTGATCTGCGCGATAAGCTGCGTGACGTTTTTCACCTGCTCGACAATATCATCCATCGTACGACCCGCAGCGTGTACCTGACTGGCGCCGGACTGCACTTTGCTGGCGCTGGCGTCGATCAGCTTGCGAATATCGTTCGCCGCATTCGCGCTGCGGCTGGCAAGATGGCGCACTTCGCCTGCCACCACCGCAAAGCCTTTCCCCTGCTCGCCCGCGCGGGCCGCCTCAACCGCAGCGTTCAGCGCCAGAATATTGGTCTGGAAGGCGATATCGTTGATAAGAGACGTAATTGAGCCAATGCGCTGGGTACTGTCGGCAATGTCATCCATGGTTTTCACCACGGTCTGCATCACGGTGCCTCCCTGCGTGGCCGCGCTGCTGGCGGCCATCGACAGCTTGTCGACTTCGGCTGCGGTCTCAGAGTTGCTCTGCACCGACGCCGCCATCTGGTTCATCGTGGCCACGGTCTGCTGCACGTTCGCCACGGTCTGGCGCGTGCGGTCGTTGAGATCTTCATTGCCCTGCGCCAGCCTGTCGCTACCGTCACGCACGCTCACGACCTGGCTGGACACGTCGTTGATCAGCCAGCAGCACATCAGCCCCAGCTGTCCGACGGCCCGCAGCGTCAGGCCCAGCTCGTCGCTGCGGTTAAGATGCTGAACGCTGTTACGCTCTCCGGTGGCGACCTTCAGCGCCTGGCGCGCCACGTTTTCAACCGGGCGGACGATCTGCTGTTCAAACACCAGGGTGCCAAGCAGCATCACCACAGCCGCCGCTACCAGCGACGTCCATCCCGCAGCACTGGCAACCAGCGTTGCGGCCATCACCGCAAACAGTACCGCCATTACGCTACGCACGCGCCAGCGCAGCGGCATCGCCGGTAATTTACCGAGCCAGCCTTTGCGCACCACCAGCCCTTTATGAATGCGTTTTTTGCAGCGTCCTTCGTTGAGCGCCTTGTAAAGCGGCTCCACCGCAGCTATCTCCTCCTCCGTGGCGCGAGTACGAATCGACATATAGCCTGTCTTCTGGCCATTACGCACCATCGGTACCGCATTCGCGCGTACCCAATAGTGATCGCCATTTTTACGTCGGTTTTTGACAATCCCGCTCCAGGGCTCGCCTTTTTGCAGCGTGTACCACATGTCGGCAAAAGCCGCTTTCGGCATATCCGGATGGCGCACGATATTGTGCGGCTGCCCAAGCAGCTCCTGGAGCGTAAAGCCGCTCACCTGCACAAAGGTGTCGTTAGTGTGGGTCATGTAGCTGTGGAGGTCGGTGGTCGACATAAGCGTGGTGTCATCGTCCAGCGGATATTCATTCTGGGTGACATAGTCAGGAGAGGACATAGTGAGCATCCCTTGCAGGTTATTTGAATGTTAATTTTGTGGCTTATGTTTTTTCGGCGATAAAAAATTTATCTTTAGTTGTTAAATATGATTGAGATCGCAAATTCGGGTTAAACCGCACTTTTCGTACGTTTTTCTAATTAATTGATTTAAAATACTTTCGTAATGAAACTACCCACAAAGCATGATCCTGTAATGCACCCTTACGTCGCATTCCCTGCCCTGGAGCAGTGCAATTGCTGAAACCTCATCACCGACCCGTTATCCCTTATTCCGTGCGGCGCGCAATGGCATGATTAAATATTGCGCAACTTTGATTTAACCTGGCGTTTATCCCGATTTTCGTTAAGCCCTCTGAGGTGGCGTAATCCCTGCAATACTTACCTCAGTATCATGTGATACGCGATCCCCGGGAGCATATTTTGAACAGGTTACCTTCCAGCGCCTCGGCTCTTGCCTGTACCGCGCACGCACTGAATCTCATTGAAAAGCGAACGCTCGATCATGAGGAGATGAAACAACTTAACCGAGAGGTCATTGATTACTTTAAAGAGCACGTCAATCCTGGTTTTCTGGAGTATCGCAAATCTGTTACCGCCGGCGGGGATTACGGAGCCGTAGAGTGGCAAGCGGGCAGTCTGAATACGCTTGTCGACACCCAGGGACAGGAGTTTATTGATTGCCTGGGTGGTTTTGGTATCTTCAACGTGGGGCACCGTAATCCAGTTGTGGTTTCCGCCGTACAGAATCAACTTGCGAAACAACCTCTCCATAGCCAGGAGCTACTCGACCCGCTTCGCGCCATGCTCGCGAAAACGCTGGCGGCCTTAACGCCCGGCAAGCTGAAGTACAGCTTCTTTAGCAACAGCGGTACGGAATCGGTCGAAGCGGCAATCAAGCTCGCCAAAGCGTACCAGTCACCGCGCGGGAAATTCACCTTCATTGCCACCAGCGGCGCGTTCCACGGTAAATCCCTGGGTGCGCTGTCTGCGACCGCTAAATCCACTTTCCGCAAGCCGTTTATGCCGCTGCTGCCGGGCTTCCGCCACGTGCCGTTCGGCGACATTAACGCCATGCGTACCGTGCTGAGCGAATGCCGTAAAACCGGTGACGACGTGGCGGCGGTGATCCTGGAACCGATTCAGGGTGAAGGCGGCGTGATTTTGCCTCCGCAGGGTTATCTGCCCGCCGTGCGTCAGCTGTGCGATGAGTTTGGCGCGCTGCTGATCCTCGACGAAGTGCAGACCGGGATGGGGCGCACGGGCAGGATGTTTGCCTGCGAGCACGAGAACGTCCAGCCGGATATTCTCTGCCTGGCAAAAGCGCTCGGCGGCGGCG
This sequence comes from Enterobacter cloacae complex sp. P15RS, assembly GCF_014895905.1. Lineage (NCBI taxonomy): Bacteria > Pseudomonadati > Pseudomonadota > Gammaproteobacteria > Enterobacterales > Enterobacteriaceae > Enterobacter > Enterobacter cloacae complex sp. P15RS. The sequence continues at coordinate 149,574 of NZ_JADBQL010000022.1, forward strand.
TGATGCCGATTGGCGCGACGGTTGCTACCGAGGAGGTGTTCTCCGTGCTGTTCGACAATCCGTTCCTGCACACCACCACCTTTGGCGGTAACCCGCTGGCCTGTGCGGCGGCGCTGGCGACCATCAACGTGCTGCTGGAGCAGAACCTGCCCGCGCAGGCGGAGCAGAAAGGCGATATGCTGCTGGACGGCTTCCGTCAGCTGGGCCGGGAATACCCGGACCTGGTGCAGGAGGCCCGCGGCAAAGGCATGCTGATGGCGATTGAGTTTGTTGATAACGAAATCGGCTACAGCTTCGCGAGCGAAATGTTCCGCCAGCGGGTTCTCGTGGCAGGAACGCTCAACAACTCGAAAACCATTCGCATTGAACCGCCGCTGACGCTCACCATTGAGCAGTGCGAGCAGGTGCTGAAGGCGGCGCGCAAGGCGCTGGCGGCACTGCGGGTAAGCGTGGAGGAAGCCTGAAAAACGCCGGGTGGCGCTACGCTTACCCGGCCTACAAAATCAACACAACCCCGTACCCGTAGGCCCGGTAAGCGTAGCGCCACCGGGCAAACCCGGCACCACACCGCGCAGGCCCGGTAAGCGCAGCGCCACCGGGCAAAACGTTACTCCGGCAACAACCCGACGAAACAGCGCTTTTTGCGCGGTTCCGACATCAGCTCTTCGAGCTTATCCACGCACGTCAGATAGTGCGGGGTTTGCTTGTGCGCCAGCACCGCCGCTTCGTCCTTATAGGCCTCGTAGATAAAGAACCGGGTTTTCACCCGCGGGTCCTGCAACACGTCAAAGCGCAGGTTGCCCGGCTCCCTGATGGCTCCCTCGTGGTTGGCGCGAAACACCTCCAGAAACTCGTCCACCCGCTCGGGCTTGATGTTGATCTCCACTAACGTCACGTTCATTTTGCTTCTCCCTGTTTCTCTTCCTGCCAGAACTGGAACGCCTCCCAGGCGCTCACGTTCTCGTGAACCACTTTTTTCACCGCCTTCAGCATGGCGAGCGGCGCGCTGGACTGGAAGATGTTGCGCCCCATGTCCACGCCCGACGCGCCCTGGTCAATCGCCCGCCAGCACATCTCCAGCGCCTCGAGCTCCGGCAGCTTTTTGCCCCCGGCGATGACGATCGGCACCGGGCAGCTGGCGGTCACTTTTTCAAAGCCCTCGTCCACGTAGTAGGTTTTGACGAACTGCGCCCCCATCTCGGCGGCGATGCGGCTGGCCAGCGAGAAGTAGCGCGCGTCGCGCGCCATCTCCTTGCCGACGCCCGTTACCGCCAGCGTCGGCATGCCGTAGCGCGCGCCCGCGTCAACCAGCTTGATGATGTTGTTGATAGACTGATGCTCAAACTCGCTTCCGATGTACACCTGCGCCGCCACCGCGCAGACGTTCAGGCGCAGGGCATCCTCCATCGCCACCGCCACGCACTCGTTCGACAGCTCGCCCAGAATGGAGTTACCGCCGGAGGCGCGCAGCACCACCGGTTTGTTCGTCGCGGCGGGCACCTGGCTCCTGAGGATACCGCGCGTGCACATCAGCACGTCGGTTTCGCCAAACAGCGGCGCAATAGAGAGATCGATACGCTCGAGGCCTGTAGTTGGCCCCTGAAAGTAGCCGTGGTCAAAGGCCAGCATCACCGTGCGGTTGCTCTGCGGATTGAAGATGCGCGAAAGCCGGGATTGCATGCCCCAGTCGAGCGAGCCGCAGCCCTTCAGGGTGTACGGTACGTTGACCTGCGGCGTACCGATGCCAAAATCCTTGCCGTCTTTGATGTCGTCTAAATCAGCCATTTGCTCCCCCGTCAGAAATCGTATTTGCTGATGTTCTCTTTGGTGAACACCACCCGCTCCGGCAGCAGCACGATGCCGTTGCCCTTCGCCTCATACTGATAGCCCTGCACGCTGTTCGGCTCCACCTTCAGCGTCCCGATACCTTTTACGTCTACGCTGTCGCCAGGGTTAAGATCGCCCTTTTTCAACAGGCGATCGGCGACGTTGACCGCAATTTTGCCCTGCTGCACCACGTCCCACAGGCCGAAGGCCTTCACCGTCCCGCGCTCAACGTACGGACGCATGACGTTCGGCGTGCTGAAGCCGACAATCGCCACCCCTTCCCGCTTCAGGTTCTCCGCCGCCTGCGCCGCCGCCGGCAGGGCGTTGGCGTCCGGGGCGATGATCGCGTCCAGATCCGGATACGCTTTTAAGATCCCCTCGGCGGTTTGCAGGGATTTGGTGGCGTCGTTATAGCCAAACTGGGTGGTCACGACCTGCCACTGCGGGTGATCTTTCTCGATTTTCGCCTTCGCCTCTTTCACCCACTGGTTCTGGTCGGTGACGGTGGGGCTGGAGTAGAAGAACGCCACTTTGGCATTCGGTTTGGTGACCTGTTTGCCCGCCATCTCCACCAGCAGGCCGCCCAGCTGTTCCGGCGTCCCCTGGTTGATATAAATGCTGCGGCACTCCGGTTTGGTGTCGGAATCCCAGGTCAGTACCTTTACGCCGCGCTGCATCGCGCGCTTCAGCGCCGGGCAGAGGCCGTCCGGCGACACGGCGGAGACGATAATGGCGTTATAGCCCTGGTTGACGAAGTTGTTGATGAGCTGCACCTGGCCGGAAACGCTCGGCTCGGTCGGGCCGTCGTAGGTCACGTCCACGCCAAGATCTTTTCCCGCCTCTTTCGCGCCGTTGCCGCCGCTGGTGAAGAAACCCACGCCCACCAGCTTGGGGATAAAGGCAATACGGTCCGCCGCCTGCGCCGAAGCGAAGCTGAGAGCCATTGCCAGGACGAGCAGTTTTGTTTTCATCTTACGCTCCGGATAGTTTTCTGAAGAGAGATCGCACCCATTCGCGGTGCAGACTCAGCGAACGTCCCATCACCACCACAACCAGCAGCGCCCCCGACAGCGCGCTCGACACCTGGTTAGGGATGCCGACCATCTGTAAACCCTGCTGGAGATACCCCACCAGCAGCGCCGCCAGCGCCGTACCCAGCACCGACCCTGAACCGCCGTAAATATTGGCCCCGCCGAGTACGGCGGCGGTGAGCGCGGGCATCAGCAAATCGCGCCCCAGATCCGAACGCGCAGAGCCGAAATAGGAGACCATCACCAGCGCGGCCACCGCCGACGCCACGCCCACCAGACCGTACAGCGCGTACGGCATGCCGTTCACCGACAACGCCGCATAGCGCGCCGCGCGCGGGTTTTGCCCAATCAAAAACAGATGGCGGCCAAAGCGCCCGCGATGGGTAATCAGCCAGAAGAAGGCGGTAATCACCGCGAACAGCACCAGCGGGATCGGCAGCCCCAGCACCGTGAGGTTAGCGAACGCGGTAAAACCGTCCGGGAAGCCGCCGATGCCCTCGTAGCCCGTCGCCCCCGCTATGCCGGAGAGCAGCAGCGCGCCGCCGCCGTAGAGGTAGAGCGTGCCGAGGGTAATGACTAAAGGGCTGATGCCGGTGTAGTGGATCAGCGCCGCATTCACCAGTCCGCACAGCAGGCCAAGCAGCAGCGTCAGCGGAACGGCGACCGCCATGGGCCACCCCGCCTGCATCATCACCCCCAGCGCGATGGCGCACAGGCCGATGGTGGAGCCCAGCGAAATGTCGATCCCGCCGCTGATAATCACCAGCGTCAGCGGCAGCGCCACGATGCCGATGCAGATGAAATCGCTGGTGCTGAACAGCAGCATGTTAACGTCGAGCATGCGCGGGTTAATGGCGCCGAAGAGCAGGATCTCCAGCACCAGCAATATCAGCAGCGCGCTTTCCCAGTTGAGCCTCATTTACGCCACCTCTTTGTTGCGTTTGGGAAACGGGGTAACGTGCTTTCCCCCTCTGTTGCCAGGCTGGAATCGGCCGTACTTCAGCGCCCGCTGATGGCGTGACAGCGCCTGGCGCAGCCGCCCGTCGAGCACCAGCACGCCCAGCAGCACCAGCCCGGCGATGAAGTCGTTCCACCACGCCGGCAGCCTGAACAGCACCAGCACGGTGTCGATTTGAGTCAGGAAGAACGCGCCGAGGAACGCACCGACCAGCGTGCCGGTGCCGCCCAGCAGCGAAATGCCGCCGAGCACGCAGGCGGCAATGGCCTTCATCTCCAGCCCGCTGCCGGTCTGGTTGGGCACAAAGCCAATCTGCGCGGCAAAGACAATCCCGGCACAGGCCGCCAGCATGCCGTTGAGGGTGAAGGCGATCATGCGCGTGCGGTTCACCGCCACGCCCAGCTGGCGCGCGGCGGCGAGGTTATCCCCCACCGCGTAAAAATCACGCCCGAACGCGGTGCGCGACAGCGTCCACGCGCCAACGACCACGAGCATCAACACTCCCACGCCGAGCGGTGAAATGCCGATGGCGGCAGGTTCAGAGAGAGACTTCAGCCCCGGCGGCAGCCCTTCAATCCACTTTCCGCCCGTCCAGAGCAGCATCGCGCCGCGGTACAGCCCCAGCGTACCGAGGGTGGCGACAATCGCCGGAATGCGCAGGCCCACCACCAGAAAACCGTTGAACGCCCCCGCCAGCGCGCCAATCGACAGCGCGAAGAGAATGGAAACGGGCAGGCTGTAGCCGCCGTTGAGCGCCACGCCCACGGCAATGGCGGACAGCCCGACGGTTGAGCCCACGGAGACGTCGATATTGCGGGTCAGCATCACCAGCGCGGCGCCGATGGCCAGCAGGATCAGGATCTGCGCGCTGGCGAAGATCATCCCCAGCGTTTGCAGGCTGAAGTAGGACGGATTCAGCGCCACCAGCACGGCGAACAGCGCCAGAATGGCGAGAAACGCGCTCAGCTCGCGGTTTTTGAGTAAGATCTTCATCATTGACCTCCAAACGCCAGCGCCATCATCCGGTCGAGGCTGACGGCGTGGCGCGGCAGCTCGCCGCTGAGTACGCCCTGATGCATCACCAGCACGCGGTCCGCGAGGCCGAGAAATTCATCGAGATCGCTTGAGATCATCAGCACCGCAACGTTCTGCGCCGCCACGCTTTTAATGAGCTGGTAGATATCGGCGCGTGCCGACACGTCCACGCCGCGCGTCGGCTCATCGACGATCAGCAACAAAGGATTGGCCTCCAGGCAGCGCGCCAGCAGCACCTTCTGTTGATTGCCGCCTGAGAGTGTGCGCACGGTTTGATCCGCATGGTTGAGCTTGATCCCCAGCGCCCGGTGATAGCGCTCCACCACCGCAGACTCCCGCTTTCGCTGCTGCCAGGGCGACGGCTCGTTCAGCGCCACCGTGTTCCAGCGCACAGGCGCGTCGAGAAACAGGCCAGACACCTGCCTGTCTTCCGGCAGATAAACCAGCCCTTTTTCCAGACGTGAACCCACCGGATCGGTGGTGATCTCCCGGCTCTCCAGCCACACCCGCCCGCCGCGTACGGGACGCAGGCCGTAGAGCGTTTCGGCAAACTCGGTGCGCCCGGAACCCACCAGTCCGGCAAGGCCGACGATCTCCCCGGCGTAAATCTCCAGGCTGAGATCGATAAAGCCCTCTCCGGTGAGATCTTCCACGCGCAGCACCGGAAAATCCTGCGGCTGGGTGCGGCGGTTGCCCGGCAGCGCCAGCCACAGCTTTTGCGCATCGCTTAAGCCTTTCTCGCGGCTGACCGGCGTCATGGCGGCGATCAGGGCGCTGTCGTCAAACTGGGCGGTTTCGCCGCTGAGCACTACCGCGCCGTCGCGCATCACCGAAACGTGGCTCGACAGCATGCGGATTTCCGGCAGCTTATGCGAGATAAAGACAATCCCGACGCCGAGCGCCTGTAAGGCCCGGATCTGGCGAAACAGCCGTTCGGTTTCGCCGGGCGTCAGCGAGGCCGTGGGCTCGTCGAGGATCAGAATTCTGGCGTTGCGCATCAGCCCGCGCAGGATCTCCACCATCTGCTGGTCCGCCACTTCCAGGGTGCTGGCGGTGGCGTCGAGATTAAGCTGACATTGCAGCTGCTGGAGTTTCTCCGCCAGCCGCTTTTCCCGATCGCGCTCTCGCGGCAGGCGGAACAGGATGTTTTCCCGCACGGTCAGGTTGGGGAAAAGCAGAGGCTCCTGCGGCACCAGATAAATGCCTAACCGGTGCGCCTGCGCCGGGGTAAGCCGTGCAAACGACTCGCCCGCAACCGAAAGTTCACCGCTATCCGGCGTTTCCACCCCGGCGATGATCTTCATTAGCGTCGATTTTCCCGCGCCGTTACCGCCCATCAGCGCGTGCACCTGCCCCGCAAGCAGCGTGAAATCAATGCCTTTTAAGACCGGCACGCCTGAGAACTGCTTGCTGATATTCCGCGCGTTGAGAAGTGGTGTCATCATCGCTCCGATATTGAACAAATGATTTTTAGATTTAATAATGTTCAAAAGCGTAGACGGTGAACTATATTTACAACCGTGCAGGGATCACAGTTTTATCGATTGATATTCAGATTAACCAGAAACGATCTAAAAGATCCGTTTTGCCGCGTGGCTCACATTTTCACGCCGCGCCATTACGAACATATGATCTAAATTTTTATAAGAGTTCAATTATGAGCGATAAACGCACTGCGGAAGAAGGACGGTTTGCCGGGCTGGCACTAGCAGAAGAGGAGCTGGTGGCGCGCGTCGCCTGGTGCTACTACCACGACGGGCTGACCCAGAATGATATCGGCGAACGGCTCGGTTTGCCGCGCCTGAAGATCTCCCGCCTGCTGGAGAAAGGCCGTCAGTCGGGGGTGATCCGCGTGCAGATCAACTCCCGCTACGAGGGCTGCCTGGCGCTGGAAACTGAGCTACAGCAGCGCTTTGGCCTGAAGCTGGTGCGCGTGATGCCCGCCCTCAATACCCCGCCGATGAACGTGCGGTTAGGCATTGGCGCGGCGCAGTCGCTGATGGGCGTGCTGGCGCCCGGCCAGCTGTTAGCGGTGGGCTTCGGTGAAACCACCATGAGCAGTCTGCAACACTTAAGCGGCTTTATCAGCTCGCAGCAGATCCGCCTGGTGACGCTTTCCGGCGGCGTGGGGCCGTATATGACCGGTATCGGCCAGCTGGATGCGGCCTGTAGCGTCAGCATGATCCCCGCCCCGCTTCGCGTTTCATCCGCTGAAGTCGCCGGGATCTTAAAGCGCGAAACCAGCGTGCGGGACGTGATCCTCGCCGCGACCGCCGCTGACGTGGCGGTGGTCGGCATTGGTTCCGTGAACCAGCGCCGTGACGCGACGATACTGCGCTCCGGCTATATCAGCGAAGGTGAACAGCTGATGTACGCCCGTAAAGGGGCGGTGGGCGATATCCTCGGCTATTTCCTTAACGCCGAAGGGGTATGCGTCGAGGAGCTGGAGATCCACAAAGAATTACTGGGCGTCACGCTCGATGAACTGGCGCAACTGCCCACCATCGTCGGCGTGGCCGGAGGGGAAGAGAAAGCCGATGCGATTTACGCCGCACTGAAAGGTCGCCGTATTAATGGCCTGGTGACGGAAGAGACGACAGCCCGCGCGGTGCTGGCTCTGGCCGAATAAGAGTCGCCCTGCGCTAACAGCGAGGCAAGCTCATGAGTTACCTTTTAGCGTTAGATGCAGGGACAGGCAGCGTTCGCGCCGTGATTTTCGATTTACAGGGCAACCAGATTGCCGTCGGCCAGGCCGAGTGGAAGCACCTGAGCGTGGAGAACGTGCCGGGATCGATGGAATTCGACCTCGACACCAACTGGCAGCTGGCCTGCCGGTGCATTCATCAGGCGCTGGAGCGCGCGCGCCTGAGCGCGGCGGATATTCAGTCTGTCGCCTGCTGTTCGATGCGCGAAGGGATCGTGCTGTACGATCGCAGCGGCGAGGCCATCTGGGCCTGCGCCAACGTTGACGCCCGCGCCAGCCGCGAGGTAGCTGAACTCAAAGAGATCCACGACTATCGTTTTGAATCCGAAGTGTATGACGTTTCCGGGCAGACGCTTGCCCTTAGCGCCATGCCGCGCCTGCTCTGGCTGGCGCATCATCGCCCTGATATTTATCGTAAGGCCGCCACTATCACCATGATCAGCGACTGGCTGGAGGCAAAGCTTTCCGGCGAGCTGGCGGTGGACCCGTCCAATGCGGGCACCACCGGCATGCTGGATCTCTTTTCACGCGACTGGCGTCCGGCACTGCTCGACATGGCCGGGCTGCGCGCCGATATCCTCTCGCCGGTGAAAGAGACCGGCACCGTGCTGGGTGCTATCACCAAAGAAGCCGCGCAGCAGAGCGGCCTGCGCGAAGGCACCCCGGTCGTGATGGGCGGTGGCGACGTGCAGCTGGGCTGCCTGGGGCTGGGCGTGGTCCGCGCCGGACAAACGGCGGTGCTGGGCGGCACCTTCTGGCAGCAGGTGGTTAACCTGCCGCAGGTGCGCACCGACCCTGAGATGAACATCCGCGTGAACCCGCACGTTATTCCCGGCATGGCGCAGGCGGAGTCGATCAGCTTCTTTACCGGGCTGACCATGCGCTGGTTCCGCGACGCCTTTTGCGCCGAGGAAAAGCTGATTGCCGAGCGGATGGGGATGGACACCTATTCCCTGCTGGAAGAGATGGCGGGCCGCGTACCCGCTGGCTCCCACGGCGTAATGCCAATCTTCTCCGACGCGATGCATTTCAAGCAGTGGTACCACGCCGCGCCGTCGTTTATTAACCTCTCCATCGACCCGGAAAAGTGCAACAAAGCGACGCTGTTCCGCGCCCTGGAGGAGAACGCGGCAATCGTCTCGGCCTGTAACCTGACGCAGATTTCGCGCTTCTCCGGCGTGACGTTTGATAGCCTGGTGTTTGCGGGCGGCGGCGCGAAGGGCGCCCTGTGGAGCCAGATTTTAAGCGACGTCACCGGTCTGCCGGTGCGCGTGCCGGAAGTCAAAGAGGCAACGGCGCTCGGCTGCGCCATTGCCGCCGGAACGGGCGCGGGGCTGTTTTCGGATATGGCCTCGACGGGCGAGCGGCTGGTGAAGTGGAGCCGCGAGTTTACGCCAAACCCGCAGCACCGGGAGCTGTACGACGGCATGATGCAGAAGTGGCAGGCGGTGTACGCCGACCAGCTCGGCCTGGTGGACAGCGGGCTGACGACGTCGATGTGGCAGGCGCCGGGGTTAGCGCGGGCAGCGATGCCGTAAATAACGCCGGATGGCGCTGCGCTTATCCGTCCTGGGGTTTTGTAGCCCCGGTAAGCGTAGCGCCACCGGGGAAGTTCTTTGAGATCTATCACAATCATTCGATCCCGCTTTTACCTTTCTGCTGCCGCTGGCTAAATTAGTAACTCATCCGACCACATAACAATAATTTTACACTGGAAGAGACTATGAGCCGCTATCCGTCGCTATTCGCCCCCCTCGATCTGGGGTTTACCACCCTCAAAAACCGCGTGCTGATGGGCTCGATGCACACCGGGCTGGAGGAGCGTCCGGACGGGGCTGAACGTCTGGCGGCCTTCTACGCCGAGCGCGCGCGCCACGGGGTGGCGCTGATTGTCACCGGCGGCGTAGCCCCTGCCCCTACCGGCGTGACGATGGAGGGCGGTGCAGTTCTGAATGATGCGACACAGCTGCCGCATCACCGGATTGTCACGGACGCGGTGCATAACGAAGGCGGCAAAATCGCCCTGCAAATTCTGCATACCGGGCGCTACAGCTATCAGCCAAAGCTGGTTGCGCCATCGGCTATTCAGGCGCCAATTAACCGCTTTACCCCTCACGCCCTCAGCCACGACGAGATCCTGGCGCTGATCGACGATTTTGCCCGCTGCGCCGCGCTGGCGCGTGAGGCGGGTTACGACGGCGTGGAGGTGATGGGCTCTGAAGGCTATCTGATTAACGAGTTCCTCGCCGCCCGCACCAACCAGCGCGACGACGAATGGGGCGGCGACTATGCCCGCCGAATGCGCTTTGCCGTGGAAGTGGTGCGTGCGGTGCGTGAACGTGCGGGTGCGGATTTTATTATCATCTTCCGCCTGTCGATGCTCGACCTGGTGGAAGGCGGCGGCACGTTCGACGAAACCGTACAGCTGGCGCAGGCGATCGAAGCCGCAGGCGCCACGATTATCAACACCGGAATTGGCTGGCACGAAGCGCGCATTCCGACCATCGCCACGCCGGTGCCGCGCGCGGCGTTCAGTTGGGTAACGCGCAAGCTTAAAGGCAAAGTCTCCGTTCCGCTGGTAACGACGAATCGCATTAACGACCCGCAGGTGGCGGACGATGTGATCTCACGCGGCGACGCCGATATGGTATCGATGGCGCGTCCGTTCCTCGCGGATGCTGAACTGCTCTCTAAAGCGCAAAGCGGCCGTGCGGATGAGATCAACACCTGCATCGGCTGTAACCAGGCGTGTCTGGATCAGATCTTCGCCGGCAAAGTCACCTCATGCCTGGTGAACCCCCGCGCCTGCCATGAGACCAAAATACCGGTCGTCCCGGCGGTCAGTCAAAAACGCCTGGCCGTCGTGGGTGCCGGCCCCGCAGGCCTGGCGTTTGCGGTCAATGCCGCCACGCGCGGGCACCGCGTGACGCTGTTTGATGCCGCCGGTGAAATTGGCGGGCAGTTTAATATCGCCAAACAGATCCCCGGCAAAGAGGAGTTCTATGAAACCCTGCGCTATTACCGCCGGATGATCGACCTGACGGGTGTTGATCTGCGGCTTAACCAGTTTGTCAACGCGGCGGATCTCATCGACTTCGACGAGGTGATCCTCGCGAGCGGGATCGCCCCGCGCACGCCTGCGATCGAGGGCATCGATCATCCGAAGGTGTTGAGCTATCTGGACGTACTGCGCGATAAAGCGCCCGTTGGTGAAAAGGTGGCGATTATCGGCTGCGGCGGCATTGGCTTTGATACCGCGATGTATTTAAGCCAGCCGGGCGAGGCCACCAGCCAGAACATCGCCGAGTTTTGCGTGGAATGGGGCATTGATACCAGCCTCAGTCAGTCCGGGGGCCTGCGCCCGGAAGGTCCACAGCTGCCGAAAAGCCCGCGTCAGATCGTGATGCTCCAGCGTAAGGCCAGCAAGCCGGGCGAAGGGCTGGGCAAAACCACGGGCTGGATCCACCGCGCCACCCTGCTCTCACGCGGGGTGAAGATGATCCCGGGGGTGAGCTACCAGAAGATCGACGACGACGGGCTGCACGTGCTGATCGGCGGTGAACCGCAGCTGCTGCGCGTGGATCATGTGATTTTATGTGCCGGACAGGAGCCGAAGCGCGATCTGGCCGATCCGCTGCGCGAAGCCGGTAAAACGGTACATTTGATTGGCGGGTGCGATGTGGCGATGGAGCTGGATGCGCGGCGGGCGATTGCTCAGGGGACAACATTGGCATTAGCGATTTGATTTCTTGTCCGGTGGCGCTGCGCTTACCGGGCCTACAAAACCGTAGGCCTGTGCAAGCGCAGCGCCGCCAGGCAAAACCATCTTACCGACGACGCCCCAGCTTCACCGCTTTCAGCACCACAAACTTGTTGTTCGTCGCAATGGTGACGCAGTTACCGAAGATCTTTTTCAGCTTGTGGAAGTAGTCCAGGTGGCGGTTCGCCACGATGTACAGCTCGCCGTTGATTTTCAGGCAGCGGCGCGCGTGGTGGAACATCTCCCACGCGACGTTATCCGTCAGGGCGTGCTTCTGGTGGAACGGCGGGTTGCAGAACACGGCGTTAAAGCGGAAAGGCTCTACGCCGGAGAGCGCGTTGTTAATCATAAACTCGCAGCGATCCAGCGCGTCCGGCATGTTGGTTTCCACGTTCAGACGGCTGGAGGCCACCGCCATCGGCGACTCGTCGCTGAACACCACGCTGGCTTCCGGATTCTTCGCCAGCAGCGTCAGGCCAATCACCCCGTTGCCGCAGCCCAGATCGACAATTTCCCCTTCCAGATTTTCCGGCAGATGTTCCATAAAGAAACGCGCTCCGATGTCCAGACCGGTGCGTGAGAAAACGTTCGCATGGTTGTGGATGGTCCAGTCGGTGCCTTCCAGCGTCCAGCTCAGGGTCTCCGGCGCGTCGGCCAGTTCCGGCGCGCTAAAGGTACAGTTGATCAGGCGCGCTTTTTTCCAGGCGAGCGTGGTGGTGGTCGGACCGAGCACTTTCTCGAACAGCTCCAGCGTCGAGGTGTGAATATCGCGCGCCTTCGCACCCGCGATAATACGCGTTTCTGGCGTCACGACTTTACGCAGCGCGCGCAGCTGCTGTTCCAGCAGCGCCATGGTTTTGGGCACTTTGATCAGCACCACGCCCGGCGCCTGCGGGTAGTCCGCGGTGCTGTCGAGGAACTTCACGCTGGATTCGTCGATGTCGTTGTGACGCAGGTTTTCACGCGTCGCCAGCTCGCTCAGGTAAGAATCGCCGATGCTGTAAGGTGCGTGTTCCGCCAGCGCGCAGCCCAGCGCGCCAAACGCGTCATTCAGGATCAGAACCGGGCCGCGGATTTCAGTCTCATCCAACTGTTGCAGCAGATATTCATCCGCCGCTTCCCACGCCTGAAGCGGGTTTACGTCGTCCGTTTCCGGGAAACGTTTAAGGTTGAGTGAACGGAAACCGTTGTCTAAGTGGCTCATCGGCCCTCCTGAATGGTAAAATTTGGCGTATCCCTGAAAAGGGTGCGTGAGTATACCCGTTTTATTGTCGATTTGGGGCGTTGATGAACCAACTTACTTATCTCCAGGGCTACCCGGAGCATTTACTTTCCCAGGTTCGCAGCCTGATTGCCGAGCAGAAGCTCGGCGCGGTGCTGGAAAAACGCTATCCCGGCACCCACGATTTCGCGACCGATAAGGCGCTCTGGCAGTATACGCAGGATCTGAAAAACCGTTATCTCAGAAGCGCCCCGCCGATCAACAAGGTGATGTACGACAACAAGATCCACGTGCTGAAAAATGCGCTCGGCCTGCACACCGCCATCTCCCGCGTGCAGGGCGGCAAGCTAAAGGCTAAGGCGGAGATCCGCGTGGCGACCGTTTTCCGTAACGCGCCGGAAGCCTTTCTGCGGATGATCGTGGTGCACGAGCTGGCGCACCTGAAAGAGAAAGAGCACGACAAAGCCTTCTATTCCCTGTGCTGCCATATGGAGCCGCAGTACCACCAGCTGGAGTTTGATACCCGGCTGTGGCTGACGCATTTATCGTTAAAGAGTAATGCGCAGTAGCGCACGCGAAATGTCATGATGACGTGCTACAGTGGTTTTAAGTTCCCTGCTACGGAGTACGTAAACGTTTATGATACGTTTCGCAGTCATCGGTACGAACTGGATCACGCGCCAGTTCGTCGACGCCGCCCACGAAACCGGCAAATATAAGCTCACCGCAGTCTATTCCCGCAGCCTTGAGCAGGCGCAGAGTTTTGCGAATGACTACCTGGTTGAACATCTGTTCACCTCGCTCGATGAGATGGCGCAAAGCGACGCCATTGACGCGGTCTATATCGCCAGCCCGAATTCTCTGCATTTCACGCAAACGAAGCTGTTCCTCAGCCACAAAAAGCACGTGATCTGCGAGAAGCCGCTGGCCTCGAATATTGAGGAAGTGGAAGCCGCCATTCAGCTTGCCCGGGAAAACCAGGTGGTGCTGTTTGAAGCGTTCAAAACCGCCAGCCTGCCGAACTTCCTGCTGTTGCAGCAGTCCCTGCCGAAAATTGGCAAAGTGCGTAAAGCCTTTATCAACTACTGCCAGTATTCCTCGCGCTACCAGCGCTATCTGGACGGCGAAAACCCGAATACCTTTAACCCGGCCTTCTCGAATGGCTCAATTATGGATATCGGTTTTTACTGTCTGGCCTCTGCGGTCGCGCTGTGGGGTGAACCGCACGGCGTGACGGCCACCGCCAGCCTGCTGGAGAGCGGCGTGGACGCCCACGGTATCGTGGTGCTGGACTACGGTGATTTCAGCGTGACGTTGCAGCACTCGAAGGTCAGCGACTCCGTACTGCCAAGCGAAATTCAGGGCGAAGACGGCTCGCTGGTGATCGAAAAAATATCCGAATGCCAGAAGCTCAGCATCGTCCCGCGCGGCGGAAAAGCGCAGGAGCTGACGCAGCCTCAGCATATTAACACTATGCTTTATGAGGCAGAGGTCTTCGCCCGTCTGGTAGAAGACAACGAAGTGAACCACCCTGGGCTGGCGATCAGTCGCACCACGGCGAAGCTGCAAACGGAGATCCGCCGACAGACCGGCGTAGTCTTCCCCGCAGACGGCGTGAATGTGGAAGCCGTCGCGTAAAGCTGTGTAATGAAACCGTGCAGAGCATTGACGAAATCGATGGTCTGACATATTTTGTTACCTGCAAAGGGGAGTAACTTCTTCGCCGGTGGATCGTCATTACGATGCGTGCAAAACCGCATCCGGTCGCCGGGCAACCTTCATGGTTGTAAGTGAGACCTTGCCGGAAGGCGAGGTCTATGCATAAAAAGCTAACGGCTATCGTCTTCTGACCATAGCCGTTTTTGTTTTTTTATGTGTAAGGAAAATAGTATGCATTCTGTCGGCACTCCAATGCTGTGGGGCGGATTCGCGGTAGTCGTGCTCATCATGCTGGCAATCGACCTCTTTTTGCAGGGTCGTCGCGGCGAGCATGGCATGAGCGTCAAGCAAGCCGCCGTCTGGTCGCTGGTATGGGTATCCCTCTCACTCCTCTTCTGCGCCGTCTTCTGGTGGTACCTGGCCTCAACCGAAGGCCGTGCGGTGGCGGATCCTCAGGCACTCGCCTTCCTCACCGGCTATCTGATTGAAAAAGCGCTGGCGGTTGATAACGTCTTCGTCTGGCTGATGCTGTTCAGCTATTTTGCCGTGCCTGCGGCTCTGCAACGCCGCGTGCTGGTCTACGGCGTGCTGGGTGCCATCATCCTGCGTACCATCATGATCTTCGCCGGCAGCTGGCTGATTACCCAGTTCGAATGGCTGCTGTACGTGTTCGGCGCGTTCCTGCTGTTCACCGGGGTCAAAATGGCGCTGGCGAAAGAAGACGATACCGGTATCGGTGATAAGCCGCTGGTGAAGTGGATCCGTGGTCATCTGCGCATGACGGACAAAATCGAGAGCGAGCATTTCTTCGTGCGTAAGAACGGCCTGCTGTTCGCCACCCCGCTGCTGCTGGTGCTGATTCTGGTCGAGCTGAGCGACGTTATCTTTGCGGTGGACAGTATTCCGGCAATCTTCGCGGTCACCACCGACCCGTTCATCGTCCTGACCTCGAACCTGTTTGCGATCCTCGGCCTGCGTGCGATGTACTTCCTGCTGGCAGGGGCGGCAGAGCGCTTCTCCATGCTGAAGTACGGTCTGTCGGTGATTCTGGTCTTCATTGGTATCAAGATGCTGATTGTCGATTTCTACCATATCCCGATCGCCATTTCGCTCGGCGTGGTGTTTGGCATTCTGCTGGTGACGCTGGTTATCAATACCTGGGTTAACCGCCAGCACGATAAAAAGCAGCAGGTTTAGTGCGTTTTGCCCGGTGGCGCTGCGCTTACCGGGCCTACACGGACCCAATTCGTAGGCCGGGTAAGCGTAGCGCCACCCGGCCTTCCGTTAATTAATAGTTAAAAAACATGACGCAACACGTAAAATCCAGCATTTTACTCTTCCGCCTTTCCCCGCTTTCCTTGATACTCAACCAGGCAAACAAATATTTACATCCTGAAATAAATGTGACTTAGAGCACATCCAGGATGGAACACAATTTCACTTAGGAATTTAGTATGAGCACACAATCTAAGGGCCTGCTTGCGCGTCTGACGCAGGGCAGCCTGGTTAAACAAATCCTGGTAGGGCTGGTTCTGGGTATTCTGCTGGCGCTGGTGTCAAAACCTGCCGCGGAAGCAACAGGGCTTCTCGGAACGCTTTTCGTGGGCGCGCTGAAGGCCGTTGCGCCGGTGCTGGTACTGATGCTGGTGATGGCTTCTATCGCCAATCACCAGCACGGACAAAAAACCAACATTCGCCCGATTCTCTTTTTATATCTGCTGGGCACGTTTTCTGCTGCGCTGACCGCAGTGGTCTTTAGCTTCCTCTTCCCCTCCACGCTGCATCTGACCTCTGCGGCGGGCGACGTTACGCCGCCTTCAGGCATTGTGGAAGTGCTGCGCGGCCTGCTGATGAGCATGGTTTCTAACCCCATTGATGCCCTGCTGAATGCCAACTACATTGGCATCCTGGTGTGGGCGATCGGCCTGGGCTTCGCCCTGCGTCACGGCAACGAAACGACGAAAAATCTGGTCAACGACATGTCCAACGCCGTGACCTTTATCGTGAAGGTCGTGATTCGCTTTGCGCCCATCGGTATCTTCGGCCTGGTGTCGTCTACCCTGGCCACAACCGGCTTTGAGGCGCTGTGGGGCTACGCGCAGCTGCTGATGGTGCTGGTCGGCTGTATGCTGCTGGTGGCGCTGGTGATCAACCCGCTGCTGGTGTTCTGGCAGATCCGCCGTAACCCGTATCCGCTGGTGCTGACCTGCCTGCGCGAGAGCGGCGTATACGCCTTCTTTACCCGCAGCTCGGCGGCAAACATTCCGGTCAACATGGCGCTGGCGGAGAAGCTGAACCTGGATCGCGATACCTATTCGGTTTCAATTCCACTGGGAGCAACCGTGAACATGGCGGGTGCGGCGATCACCATCACCGTGCTGACGCTGGCGGCCGTGCATACGCTGGGTATTCCGGTCGATCTGCCAACTGCCCTGCTGCTGAGCGTGGTGGCATCGCTGTGCGCCTGTGGCGCCTCCGGCGTGGCGGGCGGCTCGCTGCTGCTGATCCCGCTGGCGTGCAATATGTTCGGTATCCCGAACGAGATTGCCATGCAGGTCGTCGCAGTCGGCTTTATTATCGGCGTATTGCAGGATTCCTGCGAAACGGCGCTGAACTCCTCTACCGACGTGCTGTTCACCGCTGCGGCCTGTCAGGCGGAAGACGCGCGTTTAGCGAAGAACGCCCTGCGAGGTTAAAAAGAAAAGCCCGGTGGCGGCTACGCCTTACCGGGCCTACAGAATACCGTATGTCGGGTAAGCGTTAGCGCCACCCGACATAACGCTTACAGCGTCACACCACTCTTAAAGAGCGCCAGCTCGCGGAAGTCGTTCTTCTCGTTACAGGTTTGCTTGCCGCTGGCAATTTCCACGATGACATCAACAAATTCATCGAGCAGCTGCGGCATCGCCTTGCCGTGGATCAGCTGGCCCGCGTCAAAGTCGATCCAGTGCTTTTTCTTCGCCGCCAGTTCGCTGTTGGTGGCGATTTTCACCGTCGGCACAAATCCGCCGTACGGCGTACCGCGACCGGTACTGAACAGCACCATGTGGCAGCCTGCCCCCGCCAGCGCACTGGTGGCGACCGCGTCGTTACCCGGCGCGCTCAGCAGGTTCAGACCGTGGGTTTTCAGCCTTTCGCCGTAGCGCAGCACGTCCACCACCTGGCTGGCCCCCGCTTTCTGGGTGCAGCCGAGGGATTTCTCTTCCAGCGTGGTGATGCCCCCCGCTTTGTTACCCGGCGACGGATTCTCATAAATCGGCTGGTTATGGGCGATGAAGTACTGCTTGAAGTCGTTGACCATGGTGACGGTCTTCTCAAACGTCTCTTCGTCGCGGCAGTGGCTCATCAGAATGCGCTCCGCGCCAAACATCTCCGGCACTTCGGTCAGCACCGTGGTGCCGCCGTTGGCAATCACGTAATCCGAGAAGCGGCCCAGCATTGGGTTAGCCGTAATGCCGGAAAGACCGTCAGATCCGCCGCATTCCAGGCCAAACTTCAGCTCGCTCAGCTTGCCCGGCTCGCGGCTGTCGTGGCGCATCACCTCATACAGCTGATGCAGCTGTTCAACGCCCGCTTCCACTTCGTCGTCCTGGTGCTGACACACCATAAAGTGCACGCGCGCAGGGTCGAATTCGCCCAGCGTGTCGCGGAAGGCATCCACCTGGTTGTTCTCGCAGCCCAGGCCGATCACCAGCACCGCGCCCGCATTCGGGTGGCGCACCATGTTTTGCAGCATGGTGCGGGTGTTGATGTGGTCGTCACCCAGCTGCGAACAGCCGTAAGTGTGGCTAAACAGGTGCACGCCGTCGGTGCCTTCAGCATCGTTGGTCTCTTTCAGGAAGCGCGTCTGGATTTGACGCGCGATCCCGTTCACGCAGCCGACGGTCGGAAGGATCCACAGCTCATTGCGGATCCCCACCTCGCCGCTGGCGCGGCGGTAGATCTGCACCTCACGATCGGCCGCCTGTCCTTCTTCTGGCTGGAAGTCAGGTTGATAGCTGTACTCGTCCAGATCGCTGAGATTGGTGCGGGTATTGTGCGAATGAATATATTCACCCGGCGCAATATCCGCCAGCGCATGACCGATGGGCAAACCGTACTTCACCACGTTCTCCCCTTTCGCGATGGGGATCAGGGCAAACTTATGTCCACGTCCAATGGCCTGGCGTAACGTTACCGACTGGTTGTCGAAGGTCACTTCCGTCCCTTCGGCTAAATCTGCCAGCGCGACGGCAACGTTATCCAGCGAATGGATTTTGATGTATTGCATATCAACCTCAAACGGCCTAGTTCAGTTCAATGGCGAAGTAGTCACGCGCATTGTTAAAGCAGATGTTTTTCACCATTTCGCCCAGCAGCTGGATATCCGCTGGCGCTTCACCCGCGTGCACCCAGCGGCCAATCATCTGGCACAGAATGCGGCGGAAATATTCATGACGGGTATAGGACAGGAAGCTGCGGCTGTCGGTCAGCATACCCACGAAGCGGCTTAACAGACCGAGCTGCGCCAGCTGCGTCATCTGACGCTCCATGCCGTCTTTCTGATCGTTGAACCACCAGCCGGAGCCGAACTGCATCTTGCCCGGCATACCTTCACCCTGGAAGTTGCCGATCATGGTGCCCAGCACTTCGTTATCGCGCGGGTTCAGGCAGTAAAGAATGGTTTTCGGCAGCAGGTTTTGCTCGTTCTGTTTGCTCAGCAGCTTAGACAGCTCTTCCGCCAGCGGGCGGTCGTTGATGGAGTCGAAGCCCACGTCCGCGCCCAGCAGTTTGAACTGACGCTGGTTGTTATTACGCAGCGCGCCGATGTGGTACTGCTGCACCCAGCCGCGACGGGCATATTCCGCGCCGAGGAACACCAGCACCGCCGTTTTGAACTGGGCGACTTCATGCTCGCTTAACTGTTCGCCGGAGAGACGACGCGCCAGAATGCTGTCCAGTTCGGCTTCGTTGGATTCCGCGAACAGCACCACGTCCAGCGCGTGGTCAGAAACTTTACAGCCGTGTGCGGCGAAGTGATCCAGACGTTTGGTCAGCGCAGATTGCAGATCGGCAAAACGGCGGATGTCGGTATCAGACACTTCCGCCAGTTTCGCCATGTAGTCGTTAAAGGTTGCCAGCTCGATGTTGAAGGCTTTATCCGGGCGCCAGCTTGGCAGCACCTTGATGTCAAACGTGCTGTCCTTCGCGACAACCGCGTGGTGCTCCAGGGAGTCGATCGGATCGTCGGTGGTGCCCACCATTTTCACGTTCATCTGCTTCATGATGCCGCGCGCCGAGAAGCTATCCTGCGCCAGCAGTTCGTTGCACTGGTCCCAGATTTCATCCGCAGTGGCGGGAGACAACAGCTTGCCGGTGATACCAAACGGACGACGCAGTTCGAGGTGTGTCCAGTGGTAAAGCGGGTTCCCGATGGTGTGCGGCACGGTAGCGGCCCAGGCGTCGAACTTCTCGCGATCGGTGGCGTCACCGGTACACAGGCGCTCGGCCACGCCGTTGGTGCGCATTGCGCGCCATTTATAGTGGTCACCCTTCAGCCAGATATCATACAGGTTTTTGAAACGATAATTTTCGGCAACCTGCTGCGGCGGTAAGTGGCAGTGGTAGTCGAAAATCGGCTGGTCTTTCGCGTAGTCGTGGTACAGGCGGCGAGCAAATTCGGTATCTAACAGAAAATCTTCGGTCATAAACGGCGTCATTATCGTCTTCCTCATTACGGGAGCGTCAGAAAGCTTATGTTCAGATGCTGCAAAGTTATCACACCAATTTCCAGAGTCCGACGTTTTTTTCGTGAGTTAGATCAATAAACGTCGACAAATAAATTACCCTCAAAGGGGTAAACCCTCCTGCAAGCCGCGCCATATCTGGCTTTGCGCGCGTCGCTTAATGACCACACAAAGATTCACACTTTTGTGATGTCACTCACCTTTTAAAGTTGTATGACAAGTTATCTTTTCGCCGTCGCAAACTATAAGCCGACGGAATGCATTACCGGTGTTTGATACATCGGATTTAACGGTACGGAAGCCGACTTAGCACGATTATTTATGGCAAGGTTCGGGCCGTTCCGGGACAGGTTCCCGGTTACGCCCCTCCCGTTACAGAACAGCTCCCGGCAACGGTTGAGTTGTTGCCGTGTCCCGACACGGAAATAACATAACGATGAGGTTTTACATGCGTAAAATTAAAGGGTTACGTTGGTACATGATTGCACTGGTGACGCTCGGCACCGTGCTGGGCTACCTGACACGTAACACCGTGGCAGCAGCGGCGCCAACGTTGATGGAAGAGTTGCATATCTCCACGCAGCAATACTCTTACATCATTGCGGCCTATTCTGCCGCTTACACCGTAATGCAGCCTGTTGCAGGTTATGTTCTTGATATTCTGGGTACAAAAATTGGTTATGCCTTCTTCGCCGTTGCCTGGGCCGTGTTCTGCGGCGCGACCGCACTGGCAGGCAGCTGGGGCGGTCTGGCGCTGGCGCGTGGCGCGGTAGGTGCCGCCGAAGCGGCGATGATCCCCGCAGGTCTGAAAGCCAGCTCTGAGTGGTTCCCGGCAAAAGAGCGTTCCATCGCGGTGGGTTACTTCAACGTGGGTTCATCCATCGGGGCGATGATTGCGCCGCCGCTCGTGGTGTGGGCTATCGTGATGCACAGCTGGCAGATGGCGTTCATCATCTCCGGGGTGCTGAGCTTCGCCTGGGCCATGGCGTGGCTGATTTTCTACAAGCACCCTCGCGACCAGAAAAAGCTGTCTACCGAAGAACGCGACTACATTATTAACGGCCAGGAATCTCAGCATCAGACCGATAACGGCAAAAAGATGTCCGTCTGGCAGATCCTGGGCACCCGTCAGTTCTGGGGTATCGCCCTGCCACGTTTCCTGGCAGAGCCGGCCTGGGGTACGTTCAACGCCTGGATCCCGCTGTTCATGTTTAAAGTTTACGGCTTTAACCTGAAAGAGATCGCGATGTTCGCCTGGATGCCAATGCTGTTTGCTGACCTGGGCTGTATCGTCGGCGGCTACCTGCCACCGCTGTTCCAGCGCTGGTTTGGCGTGAACCTGATTGTCTCCCGTAAGATGGTGGTGACCATGGGCGCGCTGCTGATGATCGGCCCGGGTATGATCGGCCTGTTCACCAGCCCTTACGTGGCTATCGCGCTGCTGTGTATCGGGGGCTTTGCTCACCAGTCCCTGTCTGGCGCGCTGATTACGCTCTCTTCCGACGTGTTTGGCCGTAACGAAGTGGCCACCGCCAACGGCCTGACCGGTATGGCCGCCTGGACAGCGAGCACGATGTTTGCCCTGGTGGTCGGCGCGCTGGCGGATACCATCGGCTTCAGCCCGCTGTTCGCGGTACTGGCTATCTTCGACCTGCTGGGTGCGGTGGTTATCTGGACGGTGCTGAAAAGCAAATCCGCCGACGAGCTGGCGAAAGAGTCCCTTGGGGGACCGGCGACGCAGAGTTAGCGTTGTTGTGCCGGGTGGCGCTACGCTTACCCGGCCTACAAAACCCGTAGGCCCGTGCAAGCGAAGCGCCGCCGGGCATTTAAAGGCCGCTGAGTAGCGGCTTTTTTAATGGCGAAATCTGGAGACTGGCACGCAAAAGTGGTATAACAAATCAATCGCCGTACCCTGCCTGGAGCGCATATGGAAATCACCGAATCACGTCGTTTATATCAACAACTTGCCGCCGAGCTGAAAGATCGCATCGAGCAAGGTGTCTATCTTGTCGGTGATAAACTGCCCGCCGAGCGTTTCATTGCGGATGAAAAAAGCGTCAGCCGCACCGTGGTGCGCGAAGCCATCATCATGCTGGAAGTGGAAGGCTACGTTGAGGTTCGCAAAGGTTCCGGCATTCACGTGATTTCCAACCAGGCCAAACACTCCCCCGCCCCGGACGAAAGCCTGGAATTTGCCAGCTACGGCCCGTTTGAGCTTCTCCAGGCTCGCCAGCTGATTGAGAGCAACATTGCGGAATTTGCGGCGACGCAGGTGACCAAGCAAGACATCATGAAGCTGATGGAAATTCAGGACCACGCGCGTAAAGAAAAATGCTTCCGCGATTCCGAATGGGACCTGCAATTCCACGTCCAGGTTGCTCTTGCGACTCAGAACACGGCGCTGGCGGCAATCGTTGAAAAAATGTGGACTCAGCGCGTTCACAACCCGTACTGGAAGAAATTGCACGATCACATTGATTCCCGCACGGTAGACAACTGGTGTGACGATCACGACCAGATCCTCAAGGCGCTGATTCGTAAGGATCCGCATGCGGCAAAACTGGCGATGTGGCAGCATCTGGAGAACACCAAACAGATGCTGTTTAATGAAACCAGCGATGACTTCGAATTTAACGCTGACCGCTATCTTTTTGCCGATAATCCGGTGGTTCACCTCGATACTGCGACCAATCTCGCAAAATAAGCCTTCGTACTGCCGGCAGGCGCACCGCCGCGCCCTCCGGCCAGACAGGGTAAGAAAACCTCTATAGTGTCAGCCTTTGTAAAATCTCTCGCTCCCCTCCGTGGCTTACGCCAAAATCGTGTTTCCCCTCAAATTCTGTGACGCAGAACGTCGGGCTTTGTTACAATTGGATTCACTTCGTTATTTTGTAAGTTAGTGCTTGCTAACCAGCCAATTAACAGGGAACAGTGTTGGCCACACCTCAATGTGTCCGCGAGCGACCATAATGAAATCATAACAATGTCGCCGTGCTGTTTTCCCGAATGACAGGCGTGACGTTAACCGATTTCCAGGAACACTGAATGGAACTTTTGACCCAACTACTGAATGCCCTCTGGGCTCAGGATTTCGAAACGCTGGCCAACCCATCCATGATTGGCATGCTCTACTTTGTGTTATTTATGATCCTGTTCCTTGAGAACGGCCTGCTGCCTGCCGCCTTTTTACCGGGCGACAGCCTGCTGGTGCTGGTTGGGGTGCTCTGTGCAAAAGGGGCGATGGCTTTCCCGCAAACGGTCCTGCTTTTGACCATCGCCGCCAGCCTGGGTTGCTGGGTGAGTTATATTCAGGGGCGATGGCTGGGCAACACGCGGATCGTCCAGAACTGGCTTTCGCATCTTCCGGCACATTACCACCAGCGAGCCCACCACCTGTTCCATAAGCACGGGCTTTCCGCCTTGCTGATCGGCCGCTTTATCGCCTTTGTACGCACCCTGCTGCCGACCATCGCGGGCCTGTCTGGCCTCAGCAGCGCGCGCTTCCAGTTCTTTAACTGGATGAGCGGCTTGCTGTGGGTTCTGATCCTGACCACGCTCGGCTACGCGCTCGGGAAAACGCCGGTCTTTATGAAGTATGAAGACCAGCTGATGTCTTGCCTGATGCTGCTGCCGGTCGTTCTGCTGGTGTTTGGCCTGGTCGGTTCACTGGTTGTACTGTGGAAGAAGAAATACGGAGCCAGGGGTTAACGATGGTTATCTCCCCGCTCGCCCTGCGTCGTTTCTCTTACGCCATCGTTGCGCTGATGATGTTCAGCGCCCTCATTCTGCTGTGGTCTGCGCTACAGCATCAGGAGTCGACGCTGGCTATCCGTCCTGTGAATCAAGGAACCAGCGTGCCGGATGGTTTTTCCATCTGGCATCATCTGGACGCTAACGGGATCCGCTTTAAGAGCATCACGCCGCAAGACGATGTCCTGCTGATAAAGTTTGACTCCAGTGCGCAAAGCGCCGCGGCGAAAGCGGTGCTGGACCGAACGCTGCCGCAGGGTTACATCATCGCGCAACAGGACGATGACAGCCACGTCGCCTCCTGGATGTCACGGCTACGCGACACGTCGCATCGATTTGGTTAACGACTAATATTCCGAATATTTTCACCTACTTTGGTGAAACTCCCGTTTACTTACTATGCTTAAGTACGCGGAGCACCCCTCAGATGTTCTCCGCAAAGTTCTGGAACACGGCTTACGCCGTAACACAATGGAAGGTTTCTATAATGAAATACCGCATCACCCTTGCTCTGGCCCTTTTTTCTTTAAGCACAGCTTCCTTCGCGATGTCTCTTTGTCAGGAGAAAGAAAAGGATATCCAACGCGAAATCAGTTATGCCGAGAAGCATAACAATCAGCACCGGATCGACGGTCTGAAAAAGGCGTTGAGCGAAGTGAAAGATAATTGTACGGACAGCAAGCTGCGTGCCGATCATCAGGAAAAAATCGCTGAACAGAAGGACGAGATAGCCGAGCGCCGTCAAGACCTGCAAGAAGCGAAAGAGAAAGGTGATGCGGAAAAAATTGCCAAGCGCGAGAGGAAGTTGCAAGAGGCGCAGGACGAACTGAAAGCGCTGGAAGCTCGCGATTATTGAGTTAACGGAAATCTCAACAGGAGAGAATCATGTCAAAAGATACAACTTCAGAAAATCTGCGCGCTGAACTGAAATCCCTGGCGGACACCCTGGAAGAGGTGCTGAACTCTTCTGCCGATAAATCGAAAGAAGAAGTGAGCAAACTGCGCAGCAAAGCGGAGCAGGCGCTGAAAGAGAGCCGTTACCGTCTGGGTGAAACCGGCGACGCGCTGGCGAAACAGACCCGCGAAGCGGCTGCGCGCGCAGACGAATATGTACGTGATAATCCATGGACGGGTGTAGGTATTGGCGCCGCAGTGGGTGTGGTGCTGGGTGTCCTGCTGACGCGTCGTTGATTATGGAAGATCCACGTCACGCACAAGGGCCTGCTAAAAACGTCCTCGGCATCGGCCAGCGTATTCTTACGACGCTGGTCGGGATTGCCGAAACGCGCGTCCGGCTTGCGGTAGTGGAGCTGGAAGAGGAGAAAGCCAACCTCTTCCAGATGCTGCTCATGCTCGGGCTTACGATGCTCTTTGCCGCGTTTGGCCTGATGAGCCTGATGGTGTTAATCATCTGGGCTATCGATCCACAGTATCGTCTGAACGCGATGATTGCCACAACCGTGGTTCTGCTGGTTGCAGCGCTGATAGGCGGTATCTGGACCCTGCATAAAGCGCGCACCTCGACCTTCCTGCGCCACACGCGTCAGGAGCTGGCCAACGACCGCGCCCTGCTGGAGGATGATAAGTCGTGAGCGACAAAGCCGAACGTCAGAAGCGTAAAGCGTATCTGCTGAGCCAGATCCAACAGCAGCGGTTGGATCTGTCCGCCAGCCGACGCGACTGGGTTGAAGCCACGCATCGGTTTGACCGGGGCTGGAACACTGTTCTGAGCCTGCGCTCATGGGCGCTGGTCGGCAGCAGCGTAATGGCGATCTGGTCGGTTCGGCATCCTAATATGCTGATCCGCTGGGCACGCCGCGGCTTTGGTGCCTGGAGCGCCTGGCGTCTGGTGAAAACTACGCTGCGTCAGCAGCAGCTGCGCTAGCCTTCTCCCCGGGTGGCGCTGCTGTATGACCGGATACATAGG
>NZ_JADBQL010000023.1:0-65574 GCF_014895905.1 Enterobacter cloacae complex sp. P15RS
ATTAGTAATTCTAATATTTTACCTAAATGCAGATTGATGGCATCTCTGTATTTTTTTCTTCCTCTTTTATATATTATTTGCACCATATACTTTATAAAAGGCGTATATATTCGCGTTTTTACTATTTTCTACTTTGTGGTGAATTTTGTATATTATCTATCTGTCTGGATACAGGGTATTCCGCTAGAGGAGGGATATACTCAGGTATTCTGGTTCTCATTCTTAAGCTTATTCGCAATCCATTTATCGTATTTTATAACACCAATAAAAGTGTCCTCACGGTATAATCATTCAGATGATTTATCTAACTTATGGTTCAGAAGTATTAACTCAAGAATATTTGTCGTTTGCGGTCTGATTTTATATATTTTTGCTTTGATGATCTATGTAAAAAATAATGGTGTGGCATTTGGCGGTGGTTACGAAGCTCGTCTTGAACAAAATTCTGGTGGCGGCCTTTCGATTATTCTAATGTACGCATTTGTGCCTTCCTCAATTGTATTCTTTCTTCGTAAACCAACTAAGCTACGCTTTATATTGGCAACCGCATTGGCTATTTTCTGTGGTTCTGTTTACTATTATGTTATAGGCGGCTCAAGAAATGTAATGGGCGCGGCGGTTCTTGCTATAACTTATTTTGCCTATGAGAGAAAAGTACTTCGTATAAATGAAATAGCAATCCTATCAGCATGTTGCTGTGTAGCTTTAATTGTATTAGGTGCTTTACGTTATGGGTCCAGTCTTGATGACGTCATTAGTATGATCCTGTCTGGTTCATCGGTCATGATTTCATTCGCCCTGGATTCTTTCTCTCCGATTTATGCAATAAAAGATATTATTGAATATATTGATAAAACAGGGAATATTCAGTACTTTTCTACCTTCTTCAATGAGTTTGCGATTATTGTTCCTCGTTTTTTATGGGAGTCAAAACCGATTAACTTTTTGAATAACGGCTATTTTTATACAACCTATATCCTAAATATGGATACGCAGTTGACCATATCACCAACGATTGTAGGTAGCTTTATCATTATGTTTGGCACAACTTGGTTTTGGCTTTGGGGACTTATTACAGGAAGTACATTAAAACTCATTGACGCAGTAACCAAAAAAACCAGGATGATTACGATAAAGATTACCTTTATAACCTGCATTGGCTACTGCTTCTTTTGGGTGCGTGACGGTTTAGAAGTGTTTATGTATATCTCATTTAAATTCTTTTTATGCGTAATGATCATTAAAGCGATTAGCACGATAGTTGGTTGTTTATTGAAAAGGCCTTCGAATGAAAATTTTGCTCATAAGTAATATGTATCCAGGTCCGGATACGCCACATCTGGGCGGGTTCGTTAAAAACGCAGCTGATTCGTTGCGTAATAATGGACATGAAATTGAATTGTGTGTTCTTAATAAAATTTCTAAAAGCAAAGTTACTAAAATTTATAACTACCTTGTTTTTTATATCTCCATTTTGGCTAAAGTTCTTTTGACCAAAAGTGATTGTCTTTATTTACACTATGCGTCTCATTGCTATCTGCCGGTAAAAATTGGAAATTGCGTAAGAAGAAAAAAAATTGTGGTGCACGTACACGGTGGTGACGTTAAGCGGCTTAACGGAACCAGCGGCATGTTCTTTCGTATAAAAAAGGCTATTGTGTCCAACGCGTTGAAAAACGCAGTAAAAATAGTGTTTCCCTCAAAGTCTTATCTGGACTTTACCAAAAAAGAGTATCAACTCGATGAACTTAAATGTGCAATAAGCCCCTCTGGCGGCGTTAATACCCAACTCTTTACGTTCAAAAACCGTGAATTCGGTGTTCCGCTTAAACTGCTTTTTGCTGGACGACTCATCAAGAGTAAACGTGTGGATCTGGCAATACAGGCAATTGAAAACCTGTCCGACCACGATAAAAGTAAAATTCATTTAACTATTGTTGGTGATGGTCCAGAACTGAGTTCGTTAGTTAAAAGTGCAGCTCATTTACCAAATATTCAATTTTCTCCTGCCGTAGGGCACGTTCGCTTGGCTGAAATTTTTCAGGAACATGATGTGCTAATCTATCCTTCAGAAAGTGAAAGCCTCGGACTGGTTCCTTTAGAGGCGATGGCTACGGGGATGATTCCACTTTTAAGTAATATCCCCTCTTTCAACGAGTTTGTCGATAATAACCAAAACGGTTTTATTGTTTATGAGGATGGACACTATAAAAATAAAATTGAGCAAATGCTCAATATGTCATCACAAACGCTTCAAGCGATGTCTCATCAGGCTCAGCAAACGGTCTTGAACAGCTATACGAATGAAATAGCGCAAACAAAGCTGCTTGAGGCGTTTAAATGTCTATAATTAATAAATTGATTTGGCTTGGATATACTGTATCTTCTGGAGCAGCAAGGGTTGTGATCTTCTTCTTATTGACTCTTGTGTTTGTCCAAAAAGACATCGCGCTCTTTGCTGTTTATTATTCATTTTTAACTGTTGCAGTGATTTTCCTCGGCCAGGGACTTGGTACAACGCTTATTAAAGACGGCTCTGAAGTGAGCATGAAATACTTTAATTACGTTTTACTCCTTAGTATTGCAGCAGCCTCGATTATTACCTTAGCGTTGGCGACTCCAACGCTAGACTTAAATTCAATTGATACTTTAATATTCGCCGGCTCTCTTGCATGCCTGGCTATCAACCAAATCTTTCGTTATTATTATATTTATTATAAAAAAGCACTGCCCGGCTTAATTTATGATTCGCTTGCGTTGGTTCTTTTCGCGGTAGGTATGCTGCTATGCAAACTACATCTTGTCTCTTTAAAACCTCTTGATATTTTCTTCCTGGCTTACTTTATCGCGACAATCATTAATCAAATTATTTACCATGTATATGTTAAGCGAGCGTGGATAACCGTATCTGATAGCAAGGCTTTTAATAGACTGGATTGGAAGTTCTCCCTAAATGTTGGCTTCGTGGGGCTCATTTCTACAGGGATCGTTTTTCTTTTACCTTACTTTTCGCGAGAGATACTTTCCGATGAATCAATGTCGGTTCTGGGGCTCACTATTAGCATAATTGGGATTATATCTGTCTTCTCACGTGCATACATGAACTACTTTTATCGAGAGTTGGTAGAGTGTGCTAAGTCCAAAGAAGAAAAAGTTTATCGCGCGATCAATAAAAAAGTTATCATCATATCAGCGCTTGTATGCTTTGGTAGCATTCTGCCATTAATCTTTTATGTTAAAATGTCGCTTTCCTACGTTACCTTTAATGAAATAATGGCAATCGTCGTGCCTGTAATGCTTTTTACTCTCTCTTCGCAACTATCATTAGTGCAGTCAAATATAATCTTATTCCTTGGCAAAGAAAAAATCTCACTGATATTTAACTTTTTTGTATTTATTGTGGTTTTGTCATTGTTTTTAGTATGGCAATACTTCATTACTATTTCGGTGATATATCTTATCCCAGTAATGTCTTTATTCCTGATGGTTTTATATTTAATCAGATACGCTTATTTTAGAACCCTGATCAGGACGGCTTTTAAGAATGGAGAAGCAGTTTAACATGAACAAAGAGGATAGCGCTTTATTCATTTACGGCGAGGGAGGACACCGAGCCCAGATGAACAGATTGATGAAAAGAATTGGTGGAGATATAAATAAAAATAAAATCAGTCTCTCAGATTATAAAATTAAGGAAGAGTGGTCTGATAAGCATTATGTCACTCGTGAATTTAGAAATAAATACTCAACGTTTACTAGTGTGCTTCGCTTCAATCAGTTACATCAGATCAAGGTCTGTCTACAGATCCACAAAACTCATCGAATAAAAGTGGTGGTTTCAACTGGACCCGGTGTAGCTCTTATTCCCGCTTTTTATTTTAAATATATCGTCGGCGCAAAAATAATCCATCTCGAAACATGGTCCAGATTCGAAACGAAGTCCTTCACTGGTAGAATCATGTCTTTAATTGCGGATGAGTTTTATGTTCAGCATAAGACGCTTTTAAAACAGTATAAAAAAGCCAAATTTTCCGGAGTGCTATGAAAATTTTAGTGACCGTAGGCACCACTCGGTTTGATAAACTTATCAAGCAAATTGCATCACTTTCAGCGCTTCCACATATGGCCAACCATTTTTTTATGTGTCAAAAGGCGAATGGCCTGTCAAACCCGGAAACGAAAAATTACAAGGAAGTTGAATTTATTCAATCTATTGAAAATGAATATTCTAAATATGATCTTGTAATCAGTCATGCAGGCGCTGGATCAATATTTTCTCTATTAGATCACGAGAAGAAAATCATCATTGCCCCAAATTTAGATCGTTTAGATAAGCATCAGTCTGATATTGCTAAGTATATGGGTGAAAAAGAGTTTGCAATGATTTGTTGGGATATCGACGATCTCGAAAATCTAATCATTAATGCAAGTTCCTTCCAGCCAAAGAAATTTGAGCTAGTACGATTTTTCAAAAATGATGAGTTTATTGACCATATAAATAACGCGTGATAGTGCTCGTTCGCTACAGTCATTTAATAAAATTTGCAGGTAACTTTTGATCATAAAAAATAGTTAATGCTTTTTGAAATTATTTGATAACGACTTTAGTATTGTTTAGAGTTATGAGAAGTGATTCCCAAGCCGCTATCATTCGCGGCGACCACACCTGACAGGAGTATGTAATGTCCAAGCAACAGATCGGCGTTGTCGGTATGGCAGTGATGGGGCGCAACCTGGCGCTCAACATCGAAAGCCGTGGTTATACCGTCTCCGTTTTCAACCGCTCCCGTGATAAGACCGAAGAAGTCATTGCTGAGAATCCAGACAAGAAACTGGTTCCTTTCTACACGGTTAAAGAGTTCGTTGAGTCTCTGGAAACACCTCGTCGTATCCTGTTAATGGTGAAAGCGGGCGCAGGTACCGATGCAGCCATCGACTCCCTGAAACCGTATCTGGATAAAGGCGACATCATCATTGATGGCGGTAATACCTTCTTCCACGACACCATCCGTCGTAACCGTGAACTGTCTGCTGAAGGCTTCAATTTTATTGGCACCGGTGTATCCGGCGGTGAAGAGGGTGCCCTGAAAGGTCCATCCATTATGCCTGGTGGACAGAAAGAAGCGTACGAACTGGTCGCGCCAATCCTGACCAAAATCGCAGCCGTTGCTGAAGATGGCGAGCCGTGCGTGACCTACATCGGTCCTGACGGTGCTGGTCACTATGTGAAGATGGTTCACAACGGCATCGAATACGGCGATATGCAGCTGATTGCTGAGGCATACTCGCTGCTGAAAGGCGGCCTGAACCTCTCTAACGAGGAACTTGCAGAGACGTTCACCGAGTGGAACAAAGGCGAGCTTAACAGCTACCTGATCGACATCACCAAAGATATCTTCACCAAGAAAGATGAAGAGGGTAAATACCTGGTTGATGTGATTCTGGATGAAGCCGCGAACAAAGGCACAGGTAAATGGACCAGCCAGAGCTCTCTGGATCTCGGCGAGCCGCTGTCCCTGATCACTGAATCCGTTTTCGCGCGTTATATCTCTTCTCTGAAAGAGCAGCGCGTTGCGGCATCCAAAGTGCTGTCCGGCCCGCAGGCTAAACCAGCCGGTGACAAAGCTGAATTCGTTGAAAAAGTCCGTCGTGCACTGTACCTGGGTAAAATCGTCTCTTACGCGCAGGGCTTCTCTCAGCTGCGCGCAGCGTCAGACGAGAACAACTGGGATCTGAACTACGGTGAGATCGCGAAGATCTTCCGTGCCGGCTGCATCATTCGCGCTCAGTTCCTGCAAAAAATCACCGATGCCTATGCTGAAAATGCGGGTATCGCCAACCTTCTGCTGGCGCCTTACTTCAAGCAGATTGCAGACGACTATCAGCAGGCGCTGCGTGATGTCGTTGCCTACGCCGTGCAGAACGGTATCCCGGTTCCAACCTTCTCCGCTGCGGTGGCGTATTATGACAGCTATCGTGCTGCCGTACTGCCAGCAAACCTGATTCAGGCACAGCGTGACTACTTTGGCGCGCATACCTATAAGCGTACCGATAAAGAAGGTGTGTTCCACACCGAATGGCTGGATTAATATACGGTTAGCCATGCCATCAAGCCCGGTAGCGATACCGGGCTTTTTTATCTTGCCCGTCCACCTACTGTTTAATGGAATAGATTGCGTGAAAATTCTAGTTACTGGCGGCGCCGGTTTTATCGGTTCCGCGGTTATCCGACATATTATTAGCAATACTCGGGATAGCGTTGTTAACGTTGATAAATTGACCTATGCCGGTAATCTGGAATCCTTGCGCGAAGTGAGTGATAGCGAGCGCTATGTTTTTGAGCATGCAGATATATGTGATAAAGAGGCAATGGCGCGTATTTTTGCTACCCATCAGCCTGATGCGGTAATGCACCTGGCTGCCGAGAGCCATGTCGATCGTTCTATTACCGGGCCCGCTGCGTTTATTGAAACCAATATCGTTGGCACGTATATCCTGTTAGAAACAAGCCGTGCTTACTGGTCTTCACTGGACGAGGCAGCAAAATCTACCTTCCGTTTCCATCACATTTCAACTGATGAAGTTTACGGCGATCTGCCTCATCCCGATGAATGTCATGATTCTTCCCCTTTACCACTGTTTACCGAGAAAACAGCGTACCAGCCAAGCAGCCCTTATTCAGCGTCAAAAGCGTCCAGCGATCATTTAGTTCGTGCCTGGATACGCACCTATGGTTTACCCGGGATTGTAACGAATTGTTCAAATAACTACGGACCCTTCCACTTTCCTGAAAAGCTGATTCCTCTCGTCATTTTGAATGCGCTGGAAAATAAATCATTACCGATTTACGGTAAGGGCGAACAAATCCGTGACTGGTTATACGTTGAGGATCATGCTCGTGCGTTGTATACGGTTCTCACCAAGGGTAAACCGGGAGAAACGTATAATATCGGCGGTCATAACGAGAAGAAAAATATTGAGGTCGTCCAGACCATTTGCGATCTGTTAGATGAAATGGTACCGAAAGAAACATCTTACCGCGCGCAAATTACTTATGTGGCGGACCGTCCTGGACACGACAGACGTTATGCAATTGATGCCCATAAAATTAGCGACGAACTCGGATGGACTCCTCTGGAAACCTTTGACAGCGGCATTCGTAAAACGGTTGAGTGGTATTTGAATAACCAAGAGTGGGTTTCGAACGTGAAAAGCGGCGCCTATAAGAGCTGGATCGAGCAAAATTATGGGGAGCGGAACTGAATGACGAAACGTAAAGGTATTATATTAGCTGGTGGATCGGGTACACGTCTTTATCCCGTCACAATGGCCGTAAGTAAGCAATTGTTGCCAATTTACGATAAGCCAATGATCTATTATCCACTCTCTACGCTCATGCTGGCAGGTATACGGGATATTCTGATTATCAGCACGCCTCAGGACACTCCCCGATTTGAACAACTGCTCGGAAACGGTAGCCAGTGGGGATTGCATATCCAGTACAAAGTGCAGCCGAGCCCGGATGGCCTTGCTCAGGCGTTTATTCTGGGTGAAGAGTTCATCGGTGAGGATAATTGTGCGTTGGTATTAGGCGATAACATTTTCTACGGACACGATCTTCCTCGCCTGCTTGAAGGCGCAGCAAGCCAGCAAGAGGGGGCGACCGTCTTCGCCTATCACGTCAGCGACCCGGAACGCTATGGCGTCGTTGAGTTTGATAAAGACGGCACCGCGATTGGCCTTGAGGAGAAACCTCAACAGCCCAAGAGTAATTATGCAATAACCGGTCTCTATTTTTACGACAACGATGTTATTGAGATGGCCAAAAGTTTAAGCCCGTCCGATCGTGGTGAACTGGAAATTACCGACATCAACCGCATCTATATGCAGCAGGGACGATTGTCCGTCGCGATGATGAGACGCGGTTACGCCTGGCTGGATACCGGCACGCACCAAAGTATGATCGAGGCGAGCAATTTTATTGCCACTATCGAAGAGCGACAGGGTCTCAAGGTTTCTTGCCCTGAAGAGATCGCATTTCGTCGAGACTTTATCGATGCTGAACAACTTCGTGTGCTTGCTGAGCCACTGAAGAAGACCGGATATGGTCAATATCTGCTGAATCTTACCAAGGGATTAGTCTGATTTGACGCAGTAAGCAGTATTCATTTGCGGACTGGCGAGTGCCCTTTAAGGTCTTATTGTCGCTGAAAAACAGGCACTTTGCTTAGTGTGGCGATAAGCCGTTATGATGAGCAAAAACATTTTTCAAAAATCCTGAAACCTTGACAGTGAATGAGTATTAGCGCTAAAAAACTCCTAGTTAATCATTGTGGTGGCCGGAATAAGGCCATCAAAAACTCAAACGTGTAAAAGTCAAACAAATGAAAATAACTATCTCCGGAACAGGCTATGTTGGTCTTTCAAACGGTATCCTGATTGCACAAAACCATGAAGTGGTTGCGCTGGATATCGTGCAGGCAAAAGTGGACATGCTTAACCAGAAGAAGTCCCCAATCGTCGATAAAGAGATTGAAGAATACCTGGCGACCAAACCGCTGAACTTCCGCGCTACCACGGACAAAGAAGACGCATACCGCGATGCGGATTTCGTCATCATTGCCACCCCAACAGACTACGATCCTAAAACCAACTACTTCAATACCTCCACCGTTGAAGCGGTGATCAAAGACGTGACGGCAATCAACCCTAACGCAGTGATGATCATCAAGTCGACGATTCCAGTGGGCTTCACCAAATCGATTAAAGAAGAGTTGGGTATTGATAATGTCTTCTTCTCGCCGGAGTTTCTTCGCGAGGGCAGGGCGTTATACGATAACCTGCACCCATCCCGTATCGTGATTGGCGAGCGTTCCGAGCGTGCGGAGCGTTTTGCTGCACTGCTTCAGGAAGGCGCAATCAAAAAAGACATTCCGGTGCTGTTCACCGATTCCACCGAGGCAGAGGCCATTAAGCTTTTCGCTAACACCTATCTGGCTATGCGCGTGGCCTACTTCAACGAGCTGGACAGCTATGCTGAGAGCTTAGGGCTGAACACCCGTCAGATCATCGAAGGCGTGTGTCTTGACCCGCGTATCGGTAACCATTACAACAACCCGTCATTTGGCTACGGCGGTTACTGCCTGCCTAAAGATACCAAGCAGCTCCTGGCAAACTATCAGGCGGTCCCGAACAACCTGATTTCCGCCATTGTGGACGCGAACCGCACGCGTAAAGACTTCATCTCGGATTCCATTCTCGCGCGTCAGCCGAAAGTGGTTGGCGTGTATCGCCTGATCATGAAGAGCGGTTCCGATAACTTCCGTGCCTCTTCGATTCAGGGCATCATGAAGCGTATCAAGGCGAAGGGCGTGCAGGTCATTATTTATGAACCGGCGATGCAGGAAGACGAGTTCTTCCACTCTCGCGTCATTCGCGATCTGGATGCGTTCAAGAAAGAAGCGGACGTCATTATCTCCAACCGTATGGCGGAAGAGCTCGCGGACGTGAAGGATAAAGTCTATACCCGCGATTTGTTTGGCAGTGACTGATTTAAACTGTGATTTAAAAAACCCGGCATTTTGCCGGGTTTTTTGTTTTAAACGTTATAGAAGTTGCGGTACCAGTCGACGAAGTTTTTCACGCCTTCTTTAACGGAGGTCTGTGGCTTAAACCCAATGACGTCGTACAGCGCTTTAGTATCCGCGCTGGTCTCCAGTACGTCACCCGGCTGGATCGGCATCATATTTTTCACGGCTTCTTTGCCCAGCGCCTCTTCGAGCGCGGTGATGTAATCCATCAGTTCGACAGGTGAACTGTTACCAATGTTATACACGCGATACGGGGCAGAGCTGGTTGCCGGCGAACCGGTTTCGACTGTCCAGTCGGCATCAGCCTGAGGAATGACGTCCTGCAAGCGAATAATTGCCTCTGCAATATCATCGATATAGGTGAAGTCACGTTTCATCTTACCGTAGTTGTATACGTCGATGCTGTTGCCTTCAATCATGGCTTTAGTGAATTTGAACAGCGCCATATCCGGGCGTCCCCACGGGCCATAGACGGTAAAGAAGCGCAGGCCAGTGGTCGGCAGGTTGTACAGATGCGAATAGGTATGCGACATCAGCTCATTGGCTTTTTTGGTTGCCGCATACAGGGATACCGGATGGTCTACGGAGTCGTCAGTAGAAAACGGCATCTTACGGTTGAGGCCGTAAACGGAACTGGATGACGCATACAGAAGATGCTGAACCTTGTTGTGGCGACAGCCTTCCAGCACGTTCAGGTGACCGACCAGGTTAGCATCCGCGTAGGCATGCGGGTTTTCCAGCGAGTAACGCACACCCGCCTGTGCAGCAAGATGGATCGCGCGGTCAAACTTCTCATCAGCGAAGAGGTTTGCCATGCCCTCGCGGTCCGCTAAGTCCAGCTTATGGAAGGTGAAATTCTCGGATTTGAGCAGTTCGAGGCGAGCGAGCTTGAGGTTCGGATCATAGTAATCATTCAGGTTATCAATCCCAACAACCTTATGTCCTGCATCAAGCAGGCGCTTGCTGACATGAGAACCGATAAAGCCCGCCGCGCCAGTTACCAGAAATTTCATAGCTTCCCTCATTCACAGTGTTCTTGTTGATGCCCCAGAGCATCAGAATGCGACTATGATAGCGCGTCGCCTTGAACTTACATAACCCATCTTTCCGATATAACTCATCGGATTCTTATAGAAAATTCTTCAGCAACAGATACACTAAGGGAACAAGATTATTTTTGCCCTTTTTTCATCTGTTAGGGATTGTATGACGCAAAACAACAATAACCTGGTCGCACGTAACAATGACCCGGAGCAAATTGATTTACTTGATGTAATGTTACAGCTGTGGCGTGGTAAGTGGGTGATAGGGGCTTTTATTGCTGCTTTTATCGTTCTTGCTGGCGTTTACATCACTGTAGCCAAAGAGAAATGGACGTCATCTGCCATCATAGCCCAGCCTGATGCGGCTCAAATTGCCACCTATTCCAATGCATTGAATATCCTCTATGGCGGGGCAGCACCTTCCATGTTGGACATTCAGAATCGTGCTATTGGACGTTTTAATTCCTCCTTCTCGGCATTAGCTCAGGCGCTGGAGAATCAGGAAGATCCGGAAAAACTGACTATTGAGCCTACCGTTAAAGGACAAAGTTTGCCTTTAACCGTTAGCTATCAGGGCGAATCCGCTGAAGCCGCTCAAAAGCAATTAGCGCAATACATCCAGCAGGTTGACGAGCAGACGGCAAAAGAACTGACGCTTGACCTCAGAGACAATCTCAAGCAGCAGATTACCACCCTGAACGACTCCCTCCAGAACCAGGAGAAGGTCGCACAGGAGCAAAAAGACCTGCGTATCAAGCAGATTACCGAGGCGCTGAAGAATGCAGAAGCTGCGAAGATCAGCACCCCGCAGCTTCAGCAGACTCAGGATGTTACTCAGGAAACCATGTTCCTGTTGGGTACCGTAGCGCTGAAATCAATGGTTGATAACGAAGCGTCTCGCCCCCTGGTGTTCTCAGGCGCTTACTACCAAACGAAACAGAATTTGCTGGATATTCAGAACCTCAACGTTAACCCAGAGACTATTCACGTCTATCGTTACGTTATGAAGCCAAATCTGCCTATCCGACGCGACAGCCCGAAAATTGCTATTACCCTCATCCTTGCCGTTCTCCTCGGTGGGATTATCGGTTCTGGTGTCGTCCTTGGCCGTAACGCGCTGAGAAACTACAAGCCAAGATCCTGATTTAAAGACAAAAAAAGACCGGGTTTCCCCGGTCTTTTTTATTTATGCCGTTTCCGCAAATTCTCAATCACCGTCGTTAAATCCAGCTCCTGGTCCTGAAGCAGCACCAGAAGGTGATAGATCAGATCCGACGCTTCGTTCGTCAGCTCCTCCCGGTCATGCACGGTGGCCGCCAGCGCCGTTTCAACGCCTTCTTCACCCACTTTCTGCGCAATCCGTTTGGTTCCGCTGGCGTACAGCTTCGCCGTGTACGAGCTCTCAGGATCCGCTGATTTACGCTCTGCCAGCAATTGTTCCAGCTGATAGAGGAACAGCCACTGGTGGCTCGCCTCGCCGAAGCAGCTGCTGGTACCTTTATGGCAGGTTGGCCCAATCGGGTTGACCAGCACCAGCAGGGTGTCGTTGTCGCAGTCTGGCGTAATGCTGACCACGTTCAGGAAGTGACCGGAGGTTTCCCCTTTCGTCCACAGGCGCTGTTTGGTGCGCGAGAAAAACGTCACCTTGCCGCTGTCGATGGTTTTCGCCAGTGCCTCCTGGTTCATGTATCCCAGCATCAGCACTTCGCCTGAGACGGCATGCTGTACAACCACCGGCAGTAATCCGTCAGTTTTTTCCCAGTCCAGCTGCGCCTGTTGTTGTTCTGTTAACATACCCTGATCTCCACGCCCTGGTCGGCCAGGTACGTTTTTAACTCACCAATATTGATAATCTGTTTGTGGAACACGGAAGCCGCCAGCGCGCCGTCCACGTTCGCATCGCGGAAGGCTTCCAGGAAGTGTTCCATGGTGCCCGCGCCGCCGGAGGCAATCAGCGGAACCTGGCACACCGCACGCACTTTTTGCAGCTGCTCCAGGTCGTAACCGTTACGTACGCCGTCCTGGTTCATCATGTTCAGCACAATCTCACCCGCGCCGCGTTTTTGCACTTCCTGCACCCAGTCCAGCGTCTCCCACTGGGTTACGCGCGTGCGACTTTCGTCGCCGGTGTACTGGTTGACGTGATATTTGCCCGTCGCGGCATCAAACCAGGTGTCGATCCCGACGACGATGCACTGCACGCCGAAGCGATTCGCCAGACGCGTAATCAGCTCCGGGTCGGCCAGGGCAGGGGAGTTAATGGAAATTTTATCCGCACCGAAAGAGAGAATTTTCGCCGCATCGTCAGCAGATTTAATTCCGCCCGCCACGCAGAAGGGAATATCAATCACCTCTGCCACACGCGCTACCCAGCTTTTGTCCACCACGCGGCCATCGCTGGAGGCGGTGATATCGTAAAATACCAGCTCGTCTGCGCCTTCATCGGCATAGCGTTTAGCCAGCGGAACAATGTCGCCAATGATCTCATGGTTGCGGAACTGCACGCCTTTTACAACCTGACCGTCGCGCACGTCCAGGCAGGGTATTATCCGTTTTGCCAGCATTGAATCGCCTCCTTCACCGTAAATTTCTCTTCCAGCAGCGCGCGACCTACGATCACGCCGCGCACGCCGGTTCCGCGCAGAGCGGCGATATCCGCCAGGTCGCCGATACCGCCAGAGGACTGAAACGCCACCTGCGGATAACGCGCGCAAACCTCTTCATACAGCGAGACGTTCGAGCCTGCGAGCGTACCATCGCGTGAAATATCCGTGCACAGCACGTGCTTCAGCCCCACGGGGAGATAAATTTCGACCAGCTCTTCCAGCGTGACGCCGGAGTTTTCCTGCCAGCCGCTGACCGCGACCTGCTTGTTACCCTGCTCGTCGATGCGCACATCCAGCGCCAGCACCAGCGCGTCCGCGCCGAAGCGGCGGAACCAGCCCTTGACCATCTCAGGATCTTTTACAGCAGTCGAGCCGACCACCACGCGCGCTACGCCCGCGTCCAGTAAGGCTGCAACATCGGCTTCCGTACGTACGCCGCCGCCCACCTGCACCGGGACGTCCACGCCAGCCACCAGCTTTTTAAGCAGTGGGATCTGGCGCTTCGCCGGATCTTTCGCGCCGGTGAGATCGACCAGGTGCAGCACCTCAGCGCCCTCGGCGGCATAAGCCTGTAAGCGCGGCAGCGGGTCGTTACCGTAGTCGCGCTGCTGCCCGTAATCGCCCTGATGGAGACGAACAACCGTGCCGTCAATTAAATCTAAAGCGGGAATTATCATCACATCTCCAGGAAATTTTTCAGCAGCTGCGCGCCGGCAGCGCCAGAGCGTTCCGGGTGAAACTGCACGCCGTAAAAGTTATCTTTTTGCACCGCAGCGGTGAACGCTTCGCCGTAATTGCACTGGGCGATAGTGTAGGTATTTACGGGCATGGCGTAGCTATGGACGAAGTAGAAGTACGCGCCGTCTTCAATACCCTGGAACAGCCTGTTGCCCGCTTTCGGATAAACGCGGTTCCAGCCCATGTGCGGCAGCGGCAGGCCGTGGTCGGTCATTTTCGGCACGTCTTCTTCTATAATGCCCAGCAGATCGACGCCGTTGCTCTCTTCGCTGCGGCGGCCAAGCAGCTGCATGCCGAGGCAAATGCCCAGCACCGGTTGAGTACAGGCTTTGATGAGATCCACCAGCTCGCGCGCGTGGATCTGATCCATCGCCGCCTGAGCGGTGCCCACGCCCGGCAAAAAAAGTTTATCCGCGCGCAGCACCACGTCCGGGTCGCGGCTCACTACCGGCTCGTAGCCGTGGCGCGTAATCGCCGACCGTACGGAGTTCAGGTTGGCGCATCCGGTATCCAGAATCACCACGTTCATTACAGCACTCCTTTCGACGAGGGAAGGGCATCACCTTCAACGCGGATCGCCTGGCGCAGGGTGCGGCCAAAGGCTTTGAACAGGCTCTCGACGCGGTGGTGATCGTTTTTGCCTTTGGTTTTCAGGTGCAGCGTCAGGCCCATGGTGTAGGAAAGCGAGCGGAAGAAGTGCTCTACCATTTCGGTACTGAGATCGCCCACGCGCTGGTAGGTAAAGTCGGCTTTGTATTCCAGGTGCGGACGCCCGGAGATATCCATCGCGCAGCGCGCCAGGCACTCGTCCATCGGCAGGACAAATCCAAAACGGTTGATGCCGCGCTTGTCGCCGAGCGCCAGCTTCAGGGCTTCGCCCAGCGCCAGGCCGGTATCTTCTACGGTGTGGTGATCGTCGATATACAGGTCGCCCTTAACGGCGATCTCCATGCGGAAACCGCCGTGGGTGGCAATTTGATCCAGCATGTGGTCGAAGAAACCGACGCCGGTGTGGATCTTGCTGCCGCCCTCGCGATCGAGCCAGACCTTCACGTCGATCTGCGTCTCTTTCGTGTTGCGTTCCACGTGCGAATAGCGGTCGCGTTTGGTCAGCTGCTCGCCAATCATCGCCCAGTTAAGCGCGTCCCGGCTGTAGCGCAGGCCCGCAATGCCCATGTTTTCCGCCAGCGTGATGTCCGTGACGCGATCGCCAATCACATAGCTGTTGGCTTTATCCAGCGCCTCTTCCGCCAGATAGCGTTCAACAAGCTTCACTTTTGGCTTACGGCAGTCGCATTCGTCGGCAGGCATGTGCGGGCAGATCAGCACCTCGTCGAAGGCGATGCCCTGAGAGGTCAGCACCTGCATCATCAGGTTGTGCGGGCCGTCAAAGTCTGCCTGCGGAAAACTGTCGGTGCCCAGACCGTCCTGGTTGGTGATCATCACCAGCTTATAGCCCGCTTGCTGAAGCTTCAGCAGCACCGGGATCACGTCGGGTTCAAACGCCAGCTTGTCGAAACGATCGACCTGAAAATCGCTGGGTGGCTCCGATATGAGGGTGCCGTCACGATCGATAAAGAGATACTTCTGACTCATACTTTCTCCGCTTTCAGGGCGTCAATCACGCGCTGGCTCTCCGCGCGGGTGCCGACGGTAATACGCAGGCAGCCGCTCAAGGTAGGTTGTTTATTCTGGTCTCGTAAGATAATGCCCTGATCCCACAACGATTTAAATATCGCGCTTGAGGCGGTGAAGCGCACCAGGATGTAGTTGGTTTCCGAGTCGAACACCTGCTCCACGCACGGAATCGCTTTCAGGGCCTCGACAAGATACTGACGCTCTTCCAGGATTTGCGCCACGCGCTCGCGCATCGCGCTGATGCCCTGCGGAGCCAGCGCCTGTGCAGCAATATCGGCCACCGGCGTCGAGAGCGGATACGGGGCGATTACTTTCAGCAGCAGATCGATAATCGCCTTATTTGCCAGCGTAAACCCGCAGCGAAGGCCGGCAAGGGCGAACGCTTTCGACAGGGTACGCAGCACGACGAGATGCGGATACTCTTCAAGCCAGCCGGCAAGCGTGGCCTGCGGGCAAAACTCAATATAGGCTTCGTCGGCCACGACCAGCGCTTTGCCGCGCGTCATTTCCAGCAGGGCACGAATATCCTGCGGATTGATAATCTGCCCGGTCGGGTTGTTCGGGCTACAGACAAACACCACCTTCACCCCGTCGAGGTTATCGGCGATGACCTGCAAATCCAGCTGCCAGTTGTCGAGCGCCTGCACGTTGCGGCAGGCCACGCCGAAGGTTTCGGCGCTGACGCTGTACATGCCGTAGGTCGGCTGGCAGTACAT
This sequence comes from Enterobacter cloacae complex sp. P15RS, assembly GCF_014895905.1. Taxonomy (NCBI): domain Bacteria; kingdom Pseudomonadati; phylum Pseudomonadota; class Gammaproteobacteria; order Enterobacterales; family Enterobacteriaceae; genus Enterobacter; species Enterobacter cloacae complex sp. P15RS. The sequence continues at coordinate 16,332 of NZ_JADBQL010000023.1, forward strand.
CACCGCATCTTTACCCGGCTCGCAGAACGCGCGGATCAGCAGCTCAATCCCTTCATCCGCTCCGCGGCTGACCAGCACCTGCTCAGGCTTCACGCCCGCGTACTGCGCGTAGTTCTCGATCACCGCTTTCGGCTGACACTCCGGGTAGCGGTTCAGCGTCTGCTGCGACAGCTCAAAGGCCACCGCCGTGGGATATTCGTTAGCGTTCAGCCAGACGTCGCCGTTACCGCCCAGACGACGCGCAGACTGATAGGGCGTCAGGCGACGGACATTTTCGCGGGCTAATTCTTCGATGTTCATGCTTGCTCCTTCAGGGCGGCAACGCGCAGCGTCACGGCATTTTTATGGGCAGTCAGGCGCTCGGCGGCGGCAAGGGTTTCAATGGTCGACGCCAGCGAGGCAAACCCTTCACGGGAGAGTTCCTGCACGGTCATGCGCTTCTGGAAATCCGCCAGCCCCAGGCTGGAGCAGGTTGAGGTATAGCCATACGTCGGCAGCACGTGGTTGGTGCCGGAGGCGTAATCCCCGGCGGATTCTGGCGACCAGTCGCCGAGGAACACCGAGCCTGCGCTGGTAATGCTGTCGACCAGATCGCGCGCGTTGCGGGTCTGAATGATCAGGTGCTCGGGGCCGTACTTATTAGAGATGGCGATGCACTGGTCGAGATCGCGGGCCACAATCAGGCGGCTGGCAGACAGCGCCTGACGCGCTGTTTCCGCACGCGGCAGGTCGGCCAGCTGGCGCTCAACGGCTTCGCCCACGCGTTTCGCCATATCGGCATCCGGCGTCAGTAAAATCACCTGCGAGTCCGGTCCGTGCTCGGCCTGCGAGAGCAGGTCAGAGGCGACGAAATCCGGCGTGGCGCCGCTGTCGGCAATCACCAGCACCTCAGACGGCCCGGCAGGCATATCAATGGCCGCGCCGTCCAGACGCTGGCTGACCTGGCGCTTCGCTTCGGTCACATACGCGTTGCCCGGACCAAAAATTTTGTCGACTTTTGGAATGGATTCGGTCCCGAACGCCAGGGCGGAAATCGCCTGCGCGCCGCCGACTTTATACACCGCCTGCACGCCGCAGAGTTTTGCCGCGTAGAGGATCTCATCGGCGATCGGTGGCGGAGAGCAGAGCACCACGTTCTGACAGCCGGCAATGCGCGCCGGGGTGGCCAGCATTAATACGGTCGAAAACAGCGGGGCGGAGCCGCCGGGAATATACAGGCCGACGGACGCCACCGGGCGCGTCACCTGCTGGCAGCGCACGCCGGGCAAGGTTTCCACATCCACCGTCTGCAATGTCTGCGCGGTGTGGAAGGTGTCTATATTTTTCACCGCGACGGCCATCGCCTGCTTGATGTCATCACCAAGACGATTGCTGGCATCAATGATTTCCTGCTCGGTCACCTGTAAAGCGCCGACTTCGGTTTTATCAAACTTCGCGCTGTATTCACGCAGGGCGTCATCGCCACGGGCCTTGACGTTATCGAGGATCTCCGCCACGGTGCGGGTGATGCTCTCCGAGGCGGAGATTGCCGGGCGCATCAGCAGTTCGCGCCGTTGCGCGTCGCTACAGGTATTCCAGTCGATGATTGTGTTAAAGCTCATGGTCGTTACTCCATCATCTTCTCAATTGGCAGCACCAGAATGGAGCTTGCGCCCAGCGCCTTCAGTTTTTCCATGGTTTCCCAGAACAGGGTTTCGCTGCTGACCATGTGCATCGCCACGCGCTGTTGGTCACCCGCCAGCGGCAGAATGGTGGGGCGCTCTGCGCCCGGCAGCAGGGCAATGACTTCCTCGAGGCGCTCGGTTGGCGCATGCATCATGATGTACTTGGATTCACGCGCCTGAATCACGCCCTGAATGCGGGTCAGCAGTTTGTCGATGAGCTGCTGTTTGGCCTCGGCCATCTCACCGTCGCGCTGGATAAGGCACGCTTTGGAGCGGTAAATCACCTCCACTTCGCGCAGGCCGTTCGCTTCCAGCGTGGCGCCGGTAGAGACGAGGTCACAGATGGCATCGGCCAGGCCCGCGCGCGGCGCCACTTCAACGGAGCCGTTCAGCAGACAGGATTTAAACTGCACGCCTTTTTGATCGAGGTAACGCTTCAGCAGGTGAGGATAAGAGGTGGCGATACGTTTGCCGTTCAGCGCGGCCGGGCCGTCCCAGGCTTCATCGACCGGCGTGGCCAGCGACAGGCGGCAGCCGCCGAAGTCCAGACGACGCAGGGTAAAGTAGCGGGGATCTTCGCCCTGCGCGCGGCGGGTTAATAGCTCTTCTTCCAGTACGTTTTCGCCGATGATGCCGAGGTCAACGACGCCATCCATCACCAGGCCCGGGATATCGTCATCACGTACGCGCAGAATGTCGATCGGCATATTTTCAGCCAGGGCAATCAGGCGCTGGGTGTGCAGGTTGATTTTAATCCCGCAGCGGGCCAGCAGTTCGCGTGAATCGTCGCTTAAACGGCCTGATTTCTGAATAGCTATGCGTAAACGTGAGTTATCTAACATTCTGTGTTCCTCGTTAACCTGTTTTAACCTGTCTGAATGCGGTCCAAAAAAAAGCCCCCGGAAGATGATCTTCCGGGGGCTTTTTCATGCGTTCATGCACCACTGGAAGATCCAAACGTCTTCCAGCACACATCGCCTGAAAGACTAGTCAGGATGATGGTGATGATGGTGGTTTTTAAAAGGAACGCGTGTCATATAAATTCTCGTTGAATGCTTATGCATTTGATGTCTTTTAACCTAAACCAGTTATACGCCATAAAGCAAGGGCTTTTTTTGATCATTAATTCATTTCATATTGATGGTATGAATTGTGCGTTCCACCAGGCTGGCGTAGCCTTATAACAGGGGTAGTTAAGCGGAGAATGTACATGAAAAAGGTCGCGATTGTCGGGTTAGGGTGGTTAGGAATGCCGCTGGCGATGTCATTAGCCGCGAAAGGCTGGCAGGTGACAGGGAGTAAGACCACCCGAGATGGGGTTGAAGCGGCACGCATGTGCGGCATTGACGGTGTCGAGCTGCGCCTCGAACCCGAGCTTATCTGCGATACCGACGAGCTGGACGAACTGATGAATGTGGATGCGCTGGTCATAACCTTACCGGCGCGACGCAGCGGGCCGGGCGAGACGTTTTACTTGCAGGCGGTGCAGGAGATTGTCGACAGCGCCCTGGCGCATCATATTCCGCGTATCATTTTTACCAGCTCGACCTCCGTCTATGGCGATATCGACGGTAAGGCGAAGGAGAACACCGAGCGCCGTCCGGTGACCGCCAGCGGTCGGGTACTGAAAGAGCTGGAAGACTGGCTGCACAATCTGCCCGGCACGCAGGTGGATATTTTACGTCTGGCCGGACTCGTGGGGCCGGGGCGCCATCCGGGGCGCTTCTTTGCCGGTAAATCCGCGCCGGATGGTCAGCACGGGGTTAACCTTGTGCATCTTGAAGATGTTGTCGGCGCAATAGAACTGCTTTTACAGGCTCCGAAAGGGGGGCACATCTATAATATATGTGCGCCTTCGCACCCGGCGCGCAGCACCTTTTATCCGCTGATGGCCCGCCAGCTTGGCCTGGCGCCGCCGGTGTTCAGTGATGCGCAGGGGGAACGCAAAGGCAAAATTATTGATGGCAATCGTATTTGCCATGAACTGGGATTTGAGTATCAGTATCCCGATCCGCTGGTTATGCCCATGGAATAACTGCATCAGCGGAGACAATCGCACACCGCAAGGGGGCGAAGATGAAACCGCTGCTGGATGTTCTTGTTATTCTGGATGCGCTTGAAAAAGAAGGGAGCTTTGCCGCCGCCTCGGCGAAGCTCTATAAAACGCCTTCAGCTCTGAGCTATACCGTGCAAAAGCTCGAGAGCGATCTTAATATCCAAATCCTTGACCGTTCCGGACATCGCGCACGATTCACCCGTACAGGGCAAATGCTGCTGGAAAAAGGGCGTGACGTGCTGCATGCGGTGCGCGAGCTGGAAAAGCAGGCCGTTAAGCTTCACCAGGGCTGGGAAAATGAGCTGGTGATTGGGGTTGATGATACTTTCCCTTTTTCACTGCTTACCCCGCTTATCGAGGCGTTTTATCAGCGCCATAGCGTCACGCGCCTGGTTTTTATCAACGGCGTGCTGGGCGGTTCATGGGACGCCCTGACGCAGGGCAGGGCGGATATTATCGTTGGAGCCCTGCACGAGCCTCCTCAGCTAAGTGAATTTGGTTTCGCCCGGCTGGGCGTGCTGGAGCAAATTTTTGCCGTTGCGCCTCATCATCCGCTGGCAAATGAACCGGAGCCAGTTTCAAGACGCGTCATCAAAAACCATCGCGCTATTGTGGTGGGAGACAGCTCGCGTCCCGAGTGCGGTATTTCATCGCAGCTTCTGGATGAGCAGGAGGCCATCACCGTTTTTGATTTTAAAACCAAGCTGGAGCTGCAAATAAGCGGCCTCGGTTGCGGTTACCTTCCCCGTTATTTAGCTCAGCGGTTTATAGAAAGCGGCGCGCTGGTTGAAAAACAGGTTTTAGCGCAGAGCAGTAACGAATCGGTATGGGTAGGCTGGAATGAACAGACCGCCGGGCTTGCCAGCGCCTGGTGGCGAGACGAAATTTTAGCAAATAGTGCTATCGCGACAGTTTACACTCAGGCAGATGATGGGAAATCAATCAGTTAGAAAAATTATTTTATGGGCTCGTTTCTCAATGTATTGCCTTTTGTATCTTGAATAGGGCAAAATGCCGCCGCTGCAAACAAATAAATAATCGACGATATAAAAGGCGTCGGTTATTTTTTTTTGCATGTACGAAACGAAACTAAAAACCAAGAGGCCGGGCTTCGTACCGGATAGATACTTACTAAAATCCGACAGTTGTTGTCGCTGAGGAAGAAAGAAATGGGGCAATTTTTCGCTTACGTGGCGGTTATCACCGTAAAGGAGAATAACTATGTCGCATAACGCAACTCCAAACACCTCTCGCGTGGAATTACGTAAAACGCTTACGTTGATTCCGGTTGTCATGATGGGCCTTGCCTATATGCAACCGATGACGCTGTTCGATACATTCGGTATCGTATCAGGCCTCACGGACGGTCATGTGCCGACGGCTTACGGCTTTGCACTGATTGCGATCCTCTTTACCGCGCTCAGCTACGGTAAACTGGTGCGCCGCTATCCGTCTGCCGGTTCCGCCTACACCTATGCCCAGAAATCCATCAGCCCGACGGTCGGCTTTATGGTGGGCTGGTCTTCGCTGCTCGACTATCTGTTCGCGCCGATGATCAACATTCTGCTGGCAAAAATCTATTTTGAAGCGCTGGTGCCATCGATTCCATCCTGGATGTTCGTCGTGGCGCTGGTGGCCTTTATGACGGCCTTTAACCTGCGCAGCATCAAGTCCGTTGCCAACTTTAACTCCGTTATCGTTGTGCTTCAGGTTGTATTGATTGCCGTGATCCTCGGCATGGTGATTTACGGTGTGTTCCACGGCGAAGGCGCGGGCACTCTGGCGAGCAGCAAGCCGTTCTGGTCTGGTGATGCGCATGTGATCCCGATGATTACCGGGGCGACGATTCTGTGCTTCTCCTTTACCGGTTTTGACGGTATCAGCAACCTGTCTGAAGAAACGAAAGATGCAGAGCGCGTGATTCCGCGTGCAATCTTCCTGACGGCGCTGATTGGTGGCCTGATCTTTATTTTCTCGACCTATTTCCTCCAGCTGTACTTCCCGGATATCTCTCGCTTCAAAGATCCGGATGCTTCTCAGCCGGAAATTATGCTCTATGTGGCGGGTAAAGCGTTCCAGGTTGGCGCGCTGATCTTCTCCACCATCACCGTACTGGCGTCCGGTATGGCCGCGCATGCAGGCGTTGCGCGTCTGATGTACGTTATGGGTCGCGATGGCGTATTCCCGAAAAGCTTCTTCGGCTACGTGCATCCAACATGGCGTACCCCGGCGATGAACATCATTCTGGTCGGTGCGATCGCGCTTCTGGCGATTAACTTTGACCTGGTGATGGCAACGGCGCTGATTAACTTTGGTGCGCTGGTGGCGTTCACCTTTGTTAACCTGTCGGTGATCTCTCAGTTCTGGATCCGTGAAAAGCGTAACAAGACGCTGAAAGACCACTTCCAGTATCTGTTCCTGCCGATGTGTGGTGCTATGACCGTGGGCGCGCTGTGGGTTAACCTGGAAGAGAGCTCAATGGTGCTTGGCCTGATTTGGGCAGGTATCGGCCTGGTTTACCTGGCCTGTGTGACGAAGAGCTTCCGCAACCCGGTTCCTCAGTACGAAGACGTCGCGTAAGACTGTGTCGGGTGGCGGCTACGCCTTACCCGACCTAAATACCCCGTAGGCCCGCGTAAGCGAAGCGCCACCGGGCAAAAAAAACCGGAGACGATGGTCTCCGGTTTTTTTATCTCTGCATTTCAGATGAGCTCTTGCGCATACTGGTATAGCGCTTTCAGCAGCGCCTGTTTCTCGGCATTCCCTTCATACTGGCCGTAAAGCATCTCCAGCTCCTGAGCGTAGCTGTTGAGAAATTCCGGGGTAAAGACGTTGCGTCGATGCTGTAGCCAGCGCTCCTGCTCAGCCTCATCCAGCGTGCCGGGATAGTTGCGCGCCCGGTAGTTAAACATCAGCTTCTCAATGCGCGTGTCCGCAAAGGTGATATCCAGCGCGGGCAGATTCCGCGGGTCGGTTTGCAGCACGATATTCATCGCCGCGCGGTCGGCGTCGCTGAAGAAGCCGTTATAAAGCTGCGCATCCACGTTTTCAGACGGCACGAACGGCTCTGCTTCGGCAAAAATGGCGACAACTTTCTCGCGCACCTGCGGGTTGTCGCGCAGCACTTTCAGGTTATCGAGGCAGTGCTGCCGGTTAATCCCCAGCCGGTCGGCGTCTTCCGGGCGCAGCGTATTGGCCTGGGCCAGCACCGGACATTTATTGATGTGCACCAGTTTAACCGGTACAGCGGGCAGGTCACCCAGCGCCTCTTTCGGCGTATACAGCCGTTCACGTAAGGTGTCGCTGTCAAGCTCAAGCAGCGGGGAGATATCCCCGGCAAGATCCACCATGATGACGGCGTTACGGTTATCCGGGTGCCAGGCGAGGGGCGCCACCCAGCTCGTGTTCCCGCGCCACGCCCCGAACATCCCTGAAATATGCACCAGCGGTTTCATCTGCGGCACATCAATCAGCGTCATCAGCTTCTGCTTGCTGCGGTGGCTCAGCAGATACTCAAACAGGCGCGGCTGCGCGGTTTTAACGAGTTTCGCCATAGCGATGGTCGCGTAAACGTCTGCCATCGCATCGTGGGCATTGCTGTGCTCGATGCCGTTGGCGCGCGTCAGGTGCTCGAGCCTGAAGCTCGGTAATCCGTCGTCGTTCTCCGGCCAGTGAATCCCTTCCGGGCGCAGCGCATAACAGGCGCGCATAATATCCAGCAAATCCCAGCGTGAATTGCGGTTCTGCCAGCTCCAGGCGTACGGATCGTAGAAGTTGCGGTAGAAGATATTACGCGTCACTTCATCGTCAAAGCGGATGTTGTTGTAACCCACCACGCAGGTATTGGGCACCGTGAACAGATCGTGGATGCGACGGGCAAATTCCGCTTCGCTAACGCCTTTATCCCGCGCTTCCTGAGGAGTGATGCCCGTCACCATCACCGCGCCCGGCTGCGGTAGATAGTCATCGGCGGGCTTGCAGTAAAACACCTCGGGTTCGCCGATGATGTTAAATTCGTCATCGGTACGGATAGCCGCAAACTGCGCCGGTCGGTCCAGCGCCGGATGGGTGCCAAAGGTTTCGTAATCGTGGAACAAAAAAGTCGGGCGCGCGGCAGAGTCAGACACCAGTAATCTCATCCTGTTAAAAATTGACGTCTCTATGGTAAACGATTGGGGTGAGCAGTCCGAATAAAAAGCACGGTCAGGCAAGAAATTTGCGAGATTTGTTCCAGAAAAATCTGCGCGTTGTCACATTTTTTTGCAATTAAGGCAGGTAACGACATCAGAACTGCCGTAAAAAGGTCATCGATTTTTACTGACCTGAGGATATACCGTTGAAACGCCGTCTGTTTATTGCTGTTTCTTTACTCGCTTCGAGTATTTCATCCGCGCTGGCCGCCGAGCCGCTGGATTTTTCACCTCAGCCGCCTGCCATTCAGGCAGGATCCTGGGTATTGATGGATTACACCACGGGTCAAATCTTAACGGCGGGCAACGAACATCAGCAGCGCAATCCGGCGAGCCTGACCAAACTGATGACGGGGTACGTTGTCGATCGCGCCATTGATAGCCACCGTATCAGCCCCGATGACATTGTGACGGTCGGACGTGACGCCTGGGCGAAAGGCAATCCGGTCTTTGACGGTTCATCGTTGATGTTTCTGAAGGAGGGCGACCGGGTTTCCGTGCGCGATCTCAGCCGCGGCCTGATTGTTGATTCCGGCAATGACGCCTGCGTAGCGCTGGCGGATCACGTGGCGGGCGGTCAGCCGCAGTTCGTCAGGATGATGAATGACTACGTCGAAAAGCTGAACCTGCGCGATACTCACTTCGAAACCGTACACGGGCTGGATGCACCGGGTCAGCACAGCTCCGCTTACGATCTCGCCGTGCTTTCCCGTGCCATCATTCACGGCGAACCTGAGTTCTACCACATGTACAGCGAGAAAAGCCTGACCTGGAACGGCATCACCCAGCAGAACCGTAACGGGCTGCTGTGGGATAAGACCATGAACGTGGATGGCCTGAAAACGGGGCACACGTCGGGCGCGGGCTTCAACCTGATTGCCTCCGCGGTGGACGGTCAGCGTCGGCTGATTGCGGTGGTGATGGGCGCAGACAGCCCGAAAGGGCGTGAAGATCAGGCACGCAAGCTGCTGCACTGGGGACAGCAAAATTTCGATACGGTGCAGATCCTGCATAACGGCAAAAAAGTGGGTACCGAACGTATCTGGTACGGCGATAAAGAGCAGATCGCGCTGGGCACGGATCAGGACTTCTGGCTGGCCTTGCCCAAAACGGAAGTGCCGAATATCAAGGCAAAATACGTGATGGACAAAAAAGAGCTGGAAGCGCCGATTGCCGCGCACCAGCGGGTAGGGGAGATCCAGCTGTACGATCGCGACAAGGTGGTTGCGCACTGGCCTCTGGTTACGCTGGAAAGCGTTGAAAAGGGCGGCCTTTTCTCCCGTCTCGGCGATTATCTGCATCATAAGCTCTAACCTTTCGGGCAGACTGGCAGTGTTGCGAGTCTGCTCGCATAATCAACATTCCCGGTTTGCCGATAATCGCGATTCTGCTTTATGGTGTATGTATATACAGTGATAAATGGAGGCAGCATGGACTACAGCGTCAGGCAGCAACAGAAACGTAAAATCGCAGGCTTTCATCTCGTGGGGCCGTGGGAAAAAACGGTCAAGCAGGGGTTCGAACAGCTCGTGATGTGGGTAGATGGGCGTCATATTCAGCCGCAGGAATGGGTAGCCGTTTATTACGACAACCCGGATGACGTGCCGGCGGAAAAGCTCCGCTGCGATACCGCCGTCACGGTCCCTGATGATTTCACTGTTCCTGAGAACAGCGAAGGGGTGATGATGACCGAAATCGCTGCCGGGGACTATGCTATCGCCGCTGCCCGTGTGGAAAATCATGATTTTGCCACCCCCTGGAACCAGTTCTTCAACTCCCTTCTCCAGGACAACACCTACCAGATTGCGCCAAAACCGTGCTTCGAACGTTATCTGAATGATGGCAATGCAGACGGCTACTGGGACATTGAGATGTTTGTACCGGTAGAACACAAGGTGGGATAAACCTGCGAAACGCAGGGTTTTTGAGGCGGGTGCGATCCACCCGCCTCAAAACACAGTACAATTGTGGTTTGCCGTAAAGCTGGAGACGGGTGTGCGCCCCGACAAGTCATTAACCCCATTTGAAATTCGGTTATACAAACATTATCGCGTGGTGCACGGTTGCCGCATTGCGCTGGCGTTTGTGTTGACCTTCGTACTGGTTCGTTTGCTGGATATTCCGGAAGGAACGTGGCCGCTGATCACGCTGGTGGTGGTGATGGGGCCGATCTCATTCTGGGGGAACGTGGTTCCTCGTGCCCTCGAACGCATAGGCGGCACCGTTCTAGGCTCGGCGCTTGGGCTTATCGCCCTGAAGCTGGAGCTGATTTCATTCCCGATCATGTTGCTGTGGTGCGCGGGGGCGATGTTTCTTTGCGGGTGGCTGGCGCTGGGCAAGAGGCCGTATCAGGCGCTGCTGATTGGCATAACGCTTGCGGTTGTGGTCGGCGCGCCGGCGGGCGATATGACTACCGCACTGTGGCGAAGCGGGGACGTTATCCTCGGTTCGTTGCTCGCCATGCTGTTTACCGGCATCTGGCCGCAGCGCGCCTTCCTGCACTGGCGCATTCAGATGGCAAACTACGTCACAGCATTTAACCGCGTCTATCAGGCCGGGTTTTCGCCGAATCTGATCGAACGCCCGCGGCTGGAAAAGCACCTGCAAAAAATCCTCAATGACGTGGTCAAAATGCGCGGGTTGATTACCCCGGCAAGCAAAGAAACGCATATCCAGAAAGCCATTTTTGAAGCCATTCAGACGGTGAGCCGTAATCTGGTCTGTATGCTTGAACTGCAAATCAATGCCCACTGGGCTTCACGCCCCAGCCACTTTCTGATGCTCAACGCGCATACGCTGAAAGAGACGCAGCAGATGACGCAACAAACCCTGTTGACCATCGCCCATGCGCTCTACGAAGGGAATCCACAGCCGATACGGGCAAACAGCGAGCGGCTGAACGAAATCGTCGTCGAGCTGAAACAGCTGATGAATGAGCGTCAGGCCGACAATGTGGCGGAAACGCCCATCCACGGCTATGTCTGGCTGAGTATGGAGCTGGCACGACAGCTGGAATTATTATCGCAGCTGATTTGCCGGGCACTGCGCAAATAAAAAGCGTACGTGATGCCTGCTGCTTCGATTCAGCAGCAATTAGGGTTATGATGGTTTTAAACGATATACTCATTGTCATTCGCAGCCGCTGTCTGTTAAAACGGTTGCCTTAACGAATCCGAATCTCACATTATCAGGGGTGTAAAAATGGAAACTATTAAGCCTTCGTTCCAGGATGTTCTGGAGTTCGTCCGCCTGTTCCGCCGCAAAAACAAGCTACAGCGTGAAATCCAGGACGTAGAGAAGAAGATCCGTGACAACCAGAAACGTGTCCTGCTGCTGGACAACCTGAGCGACTACATCAAGCCGGGGATGAGCGTTGAAGCTATTCAGGGCATCATTGCCAGCATGAAGAGCGATTACGAAGATCGCGTTGATGACTACATCATCAAAAATGCTGAGCTGTCCAAAGAGCGTCGCGATATCTCCAAAAAGCTGAAGGTGATGGGCGAAATCAAAAACGTCGACGCTAAAGGCGAGTAATCGCGCAATCTGTTGCCCGGTGGCGTTGCGCTTACCGGGTCTGCGATTCCGTAGGTCGGGTAAGGCGTAGCCGCCACCCGACAATTTTACCGAACGCAGAAAAGCAAAAAGCCTGCTTTGAAAGCAGGCTTTTTAAATGTGGCTCCTCTGACTGGACTCGAACCAGTGACATACGGATTAACAGTCCGCCGTTCTACCGACTGAACTACAGAGGAATCGTTGTGGAGGCTTATCTTAGCGGCGAAAAAACTTTTGTCAAACCTCATCTTAGGCAAAAGTGACTGATTGATGATTCTGTCGTCATTTTGTTGCCATTTCAGACATAATTTAATGGAAAATACTTTGCAGGATATGCATTTCTGCCCCATCATTTGAAATGGAGTTTCAACTTTCTCGCTAAGGTCCATTTTGAACGTCACCGCACCCATACGCCAGGCGATTATGCGCACGCCCTGGTATGCCAAACGTAAAAGTTATCGAGTTCTGTTCTGGCGTGAAATCACCCCCCTTGCCGTGCCTATTTTCCTGGAGAATACCTGCGTCCTGCTGATGGGCGTTCTCAGCACCTTCCTGGTGAGCTGGCTCGGCAAAGAAGCGATGGCCGGGGTAGGGCTGGCGGACAGTTTCAACATGGTGGTGATGTCCTTCTTTGCCGCCATCGATCTTGGGACGACGGTGGTGGTAGCGTTTAGCCTCGGCAAACTCGATCCGAAACGCGCCCGGGAAGCGGCCAGACAGTCGCTGATGATCATGACGATTTTCTCGATCGTTCTCGCGGCGGTCATTCATTACTACGGGAAAGAGATCATAGACATCGTCGCCGGCGAAGCGACCGGTGAGGTGAAGGCGCTGGCGCTCACCTACCTTGAAATGACGGTGCTGAGCTATCCGGCGGCAGCCATCGCGCTGATTGGCAGCGGCGCGCTTCGTGGCGCAGGCAATACTAAAATTCCGCTGCTGATAAACGGTGGGATGAACATCCTGAACATTATCATCAGCAGCGTTTTGATTTACGGCGTCTTCTCCTGGGATGGCCTGGGCTTTGTCGGTGCTGGTTTAGGGCTGACGATTTCCCGCTATATTGGTGCGGCGGCGATCATTGGCGTCCTGATGGCGGGCATCACGCCGTCGCTGCGCCTGACGCTGAAAAGCTATTTCCGTCCGCTTAACTTCGCCATTATCTGGGAAGTGATGGGCATCGGGATCCCGGCCAGCATCGAATCCGTGCTGTTTAACGGCGGGAAACTGCTGACGCAGATGTTTGTTGCCGGGATGGGCACCGACGTCATCGCCGGCAACTTTATTGCCTTCTCCATCGCCTCGCTGATTAACCTGCCGGGTAACGCGCTGGGCTCGGCGTCGACCATCATTACCGGTAAACGCCTCGGCAAGGGGCAGATAGGGCAGGCGGAACGGCAGCTTCGCCACGTCTTCTGGCTTTCAACCATCGGGCTGACCGCGATTGCGTGGGGCACCGCGCCGTTTGCCGGTTTGATGGCCTCGTTTTATACCCACGAAAACGACGTAAAAGAGGTGGTGAAGGTGCTGATTTGGCTCAACGCGGCGTTTATGCCGATCTGGGCCGCGTCCTGGGTACTTCCTGCCGGGCTGAAAGGGGCGCGCGACGCCCGCTTTGCCATGTGGGTCTCTATGCTCGGCATGTGGGGCTGCCGCGTCGTGGCGGGCTACACGCTGGGGGTGATGCTAGGCATGGGCGTGGTCGGCGTCTGGCTGGGGATGTTCCTTGACTGGGCCGTGCGCGGCGCGCTGTTCTACTGGCGTATGGTGAGCGGACGCTGGCTGTGGAAATATCCGCGAAAAAAAGCGGAACAGGCGGTTTCGGAAACCGCAAACGCCTGACAAATGCGCGAAGTGGAGAATAAATCGGCAAACGATTGAAAATCTGCATTCACCCTTTGACATCCTCAGGGCGCATCGATAATATGCGCCCCGTTCACACGATTCCTCTGTAGTTCAGTCGGTAGAACGGCGGACTGTTAATCCGTATGTCACTGGTTCGAGTCCAGTCAGAGGAGCCAAATTTGAAAAGCCTGCTTTTAAAGCAGGCTTTTTGCTTTTCTGCGTTCGGTAAACTTGTCGGGTGGCGCTCCGCTTACCCGACCTACGAATCCCAGGCCGGGTGAGTGGTGTGCGTGATGTGTCCTTGTTATCAGCGGAACGGTGGCTCATTAAAGGTGCGCAGCTTGCGGGAGTGCAGTTTATCCCCCTCGGCACGCAGTAAATCTATAGCGCGAATACCAATCTGAAGATGCTCTGAGATCGCCCCTTCGTAAAAACGGTTCGCCTGGCCCGGCAGCTTGATCTCGCCGTGCAGCGGTTTATCGGACACGCACAGCAGCGTGCCGTAAGGCACGCGGAAGCGGTAGCCCTGCGCCGCAATGGTGGCACTTTCCATATCGATCGCCACCGCGCGGCTGAGGTTAAAGCGCAGCGCGGAGGCGGAATAACGCAGTTCCCAGTTACGATCGTCGGTAGTGACCACCGTGCCGGTGCGCAGGCGCTGCTTCACCTCTTCACCCGGCATACCGCTCACCTCTTTAGTGGCGTCATACAGGGCGCGCTGGACTTCCGCGATGCTCGGGATAGGAATGTCCGGCGGCAGAACCGCGTCAAGGACGTGGTCGTCGCGCAGGTACGCGTGGGCGAGAACGTAATCCCCAATCAGCTGGCTTTCGCGCAGGCCGCCGCAGTGGCCAATCATCAGCCAGACGTCCGGGCGCAGAACCGCCAGGTGGTCGCAGATGGTTTTCGCGTTCGACGGCCCAACGCCAATATTAATCAGCGTAATGCCCTGCCCGTCGGCGGTGATCAGGTGCCAGGCCGGCATCTGGTGCTTTTTCCACGCCAGGTCAGAAATGGCCTGCTCCGGCGCTTCGGTTTCAGCGGTGATCCAGATCCCGCCCGCGCAGGAGAGGGCGACGTAAGGGCTGTCCGGATCGAGGATCTGGCTACAGCCCCAGCGAACAAACTCGTCCACGTAGCGGGTGTAGTTGGTAAACAGCACGAACGGCTGGAAATGCTCGGCTGGGGTGCCGGTGTAGTGGCGCAGGCGCGCCAGCGAAAAATCCACGCGACGGGCGTCAAAGTGCGAGAGCGGTGAAAATTCTGCCGGGTGATAAATTCCGTCCGCCGTCTCGTCGCCAATCTGCGAAAGCTCGGTGGTCGGGAAGTGGCGCGTCAGCCCCGCGCTCATGGAGCGGTCCAGCGTTAGCGCCGAGCCGTCAATCACGTACGGGTAAGGGATTTCGTGCAGCGACGGTTCCACGGATATATGCGCGCCGTAATCCTGATACAGCAACGTGAGCTGTTCTTCCAGGTAGGGGCGGAACAGCGCAGGGCGGGTGATGGTCGTGCTGTAACAGCCGGAGTGGGTAAAACGTGCATAGGCGCGGGTTTTCGGATTGCTGCTGGCGCTGCCGTCCCAGGTGACAGAGAGCGATGGATAAACAAAAAGGCCCTGAGTTCTGGCCTTTTCATCGGGAAGTTTCCCTGTTTCGATATATTCACTGATGGCGCTGCGCAGTGCGTTGACGGACTGCTCATACAACGCGTCGAGTTTTTCCAGCGCCTGAGCCGGGGTCAGGCTGGAGCCCTTATTATTCATGTCTGTCTCCTTGTTCCACAGGTGTGCGGCAATACCCGATAGTATGTCACACGCCCGTGAAACTAAAGTGAGGAGATCGGCCTAGCGCGTTTCCTTCATGAACAGGGCGGTCGCGGCGGAGAGCAGGCAGCCTGCCAGCAGATAAATTGCCACGCTGTGCCAGTTTCCGCCGGAGAAGGTCACCAGCGCGGCGGCGATAAACGGCGTAAACCCGCCGCCGACCACGCTCGCCACCTGATATCCCACGCCCGCGCCGCTATAACGGTAGCTGGCGCCGAACAGCTCGGTAAACATCGGCTGCTGCACGCACACCACCATATCGTGGGCGATGTTGGCGAGCATGATGGCGAAGAAGACGATCCAGAACACCGACTGCGCCTCCAGCGCCATAAAGAACGGCCAGGCGCTGAGCGTGCCGATAAGCGCGCCCGTGATGTAAACCCGGCGGCGGCCAAACCGGTCTGCGAGCCAGGCGAAGCAGGGGATGGTCAGGCAGCTGATCCCGCCCACCACCAGGCCAATGTTCAGAAACAGCTCACGCGGCAGGCCGAGGTTCTGGGTGGAGTAGTTCAGGGCGAAGGCGGTGACGATATACATGGTCAGCAGTTCGCACAGGCGCAGGGCGATGATTTTCAGAAAAGCGCCAGGGTGCTGCACCAGCGCTTCCATCACCGGCAGCCTTTTTTTCGCGACCGGTTTTTCGCGCTGCTGCTGCTCAAACTCAGCCGACTCTTCCATGCCGTTGCGGATCCACAGGGCCGCGATGACCAGCACAATGCTGAAAATAAACGGAATGCGCCAGCCCCAGCTCAGAAACTGCTCGTCTGTCGTGAGCTGGCTAATGAGCGACACCAGCCCGGTGGAAAGCAGTAGCCCCACGCCATAACCCACCTGCACGCCGCTGCTGTAAAACGCCTTCCTGTGCTTCGGTGCGCTTTCCACGGACAGCAATGCCGCGCCGCCCCATTCACCGCCGACGGCAAAGCCCTGAATGGCGCGCAATGTCACCAGCAACACCGGGGCCCACCAGCCAATCGACGCAAAGGAAGGCAAAATACCGATAAGCGCGGTGGCAATACCCATCATCCAGACGGTGAGCATCAGCATCCGTTTCCGGCCAAGGCGGTCACCGAAGTGGCCGAAAATGATGCCGCCCAGCGGACGAAACAGAAAACCGACGCCAAAGGTGGCAAATGCGGCGAGCGTGCCCATGGCGGGGCTAATCTGGGGGAAAAATTCGCGGTTAAATACCAGCGCAGCGGTAATACCGTAGAGCAGAAAGTCATACCAGTCGACGACGGCGCCTGCGAAGCTACCTAAAGCGGCGCGGCGGGCGCGGTTCAGCGAAGGCGTCTCCTCGCTGCGGCGAGCGGAGATGAGGGTGGAGTCCATAGTTGTCCTGTCTGTACTGATTTTTAATTATTGGTATAAGAAAAGGTCACTCACATTGCGGCCGTCATCGTGACGGAAGGTATGAGACTACCGCGACGGGCGGCCAGAGAAAACGTTTTTATCTTTCCTGAAAGCGCTGAATAAATAAATTTCATCTTACCCGGGCCCAATATAAATCAGCCTGTTTGGCTCCGGTTAGGGCTGAATGGTTTACAGTAATAGTGATCGCTGCGTGACGTAAGCTGAGGGAATAACGATGCAACGCCTCTTTCCTGCACTCTGGGTAGTCCTGTTTTTGGTGGCTTCGCCGCTGTATGCGGAGCCGAAAGTCTATGGTGAACAGCGCATTCACCGCTGGTGGGATGCGGTAACGGACGATATTTCCCAGACCTGGGAACAGCCGGAGCGTTACGATCTCTACCTGCCGTTTCTGAGCTGGCACGCCCGATTCATGTATGACAAAGAGAAAACGGACAACTACAACGAAATGCCGTGGGGCGGTGGGCTGGGCGTGTCTCGTTACAACAACGAGGGCAACTGGAGCGCGCTCTTCGCCATGATGTTTAAAGATTCCCACAACGAGTGGCAGCCCGCGATGGGCTACGGCTGGGAGAAGGGCTGGTATCTGGATAACGCGAAAGATTTCCGTCTGGGGCTGGGCGCCGCGGCGGGGATTACCGCGCGCGACGACTTTGCTAACTACGTACCGCTGCCGTTTATCTTTCCCCTGTTCTCAGCCGGATACAAGCGCGTTACCGTCCAGTTCACCTATATCCCCGGCACCTACAACAACGGCAACGTGCTGTTTGCCTGGCTGCGCCTGGGCTTTTAAAGGGTAATGACCTTTTTGGCCACCGCGTTGGAGAGGATGAGCAGCGAAAACAGGACCGACGTAATAAAGGTGAGCACAATCAGGGCCAGCTTGATGCTCAGAGAGGTCACCGGAATGAGTGCCGTCAGCAGGTGAAACACCGAGTAGTGCATAATATAGACCCCGGTCATCGTTTTGCTAATGGCGGCCAGCACGGACTCTTTAAACTCCGCATTGCGGCGAAAGCGTACGCCGTTGGCCGCGATCACCAGGGCGATAATCAGAATGTAGATTTGTGATCCGGTGAGGATAAAGGCGTTTCTGTCCGCTTTAAACAGGGCAAAAAAGAAGTGCCGCTCGTAAAACCACGTGAACAGATAGATAAACGGGATGGCAATCACCGCTGCCCTGACCACGTTTTTGCGGCCGATCCACGCCGCGATGTGCGGATCGCAAAAGAGTTGTCCCGTCAGATAAAACAGCAGCCACGTCCAAAGGCGATACTGCGGCGACAGCGAAAGGACATGGACGTCAGGATAGAGCGCTGACAGCAAATCGTACCCGTAGGAGAAAAGCAGCAGGGCGGCAATTACCCCAACGAAAAGCGTTCGCCGCTGGCTGAGCCACTCCACCACCGGATGAAATGTGTAAATCACGATAAACGCGAACACGAACCAGGGTTGGATCAGATACCCGCGCTGATAGGGCTCCCACAGGTAGTAAATGGTCACCCAGAACAGAAAGACGATCACCAGGCTTTTGATCTTATCAAGCTGCCAGCGGGTGCCGTGGCGGGATTGCCCATCCAGATAGCCTGCCACCACAAAAAACAGCGGCGTGGCGATGGTCGAGATAAACGTTAAAAAGCCGAGGATCCAGTGATAGTCATAATCATACCGATCCCAGGTATTGTAGATGGTGAAGAAAGTCACCGCCGTCATACAGCCCAGCGTCTTGATGATGTTCAGCCCTGTCGCATTCATTGTTGTTCAGCTTCGTCCTTACGATGGAAACACGCGTAAATTACCGGGAGTACCAGCAGCGTCAGGATTGTAGCAAACCCAAGTCCAAACATAATCACAACGGCCATGCTCTGGAAGAACACATCCAGCAGCAGAGGAGCGAGCCCGAGCACGGTGGTAAAGGCGGTGAGCAGGATGGGGCGCAGGCGCGAGGTGGCGGCGTAAACGATCGCGCTGTGCTGATCCTGCTGCGCTTTCTGCTGTTCAATCTCCTCTACCAGCACAATGCCGTTGCGGATCAGCATCCCGCTCAGGCTCAGCAGGCCAATCAGCGCCATAAAGCCAAAGGGGATCCCGGTCAGTAAAAACCCCGGCGTCACGCCGATCAGCGCCAGCGGCACGGTCAGCCATATAGCGACGGCGTTTTTCACCGAGCTGAACATCAGCACCGTGATCACAAACATCACCAGATAACCGAGCGGCAGCGTGGTGAACAACCCCTGCTGCGCTTCGCTGGAGTTCTCCGCGTCCCCGCCCCACTCGATGCTGTAGCCGTGGGGCAGGGGGAGCGCATCAATTTGCGGCTTCACCCGGGCGAGAATATCGCCGGAGGTTTGCTGGCTTAGCGGGTCGGGATCGGTCTGCACGGTCAGCACGCGGGAGCGGTCGCGACGCAGGATCAGCGGATCTTCCCACTCCAGCGCGAAGCCGCTGACGACGTTGCTCAGCGGGATATACTGCTGCCGGGTCTGGCTCCAGACCAGGACGTTATTCAGGTGATTGGCGTCCAGCCGCTCGCTTTCCGGCGGGCGCACCACCACGGGCAGCAGATCGCTGCCTTCACGGTACAGCCCCGCCCGGCTGCCGGAGAAATTCATCTCCAGTGCGTTATCCACGTCCTGCTTATCCACGCCAAGCTCGCGGCCCAGCGCGGTAACGTACTGTGGGCGGATCACTTTGCTGCGGTTTTGCCAGTCGTTCCTGACGCTGTCCGTGGCCGGATCGCGCGTGAGGATGTTGTCTACCTGGCTGGCGATCAGGCGCAGCCTGTCCGGCTCAGGGCCTTTAATACGCACTTCAATAGCGCTGTCGCCGGAAGGACCAAACATCACCCGTTTCGTGCTGGCGTTAACCTGCGGATAGTTCCGGGCGATGTACTCATCAACGTGGCGGGTCAGGGCGGAGATGTTACGCTGGTCGTCCATCCGCACCATGATTTGCGCATAGTTGCTGTACTGGCGCTGCCCGCTGTAGGTCAAAATAAAACGCATACTTCCCTGACCGATCGTCGAGACCGTGGTTTCCACGCCTGGCTGGCCGTTGATGGTTTTCTCGATATCGCCGGTCATCTTCTCGGTCCATTTAATGTCGGTACCGTAAGGGAGCCAGAGGTCGACGAAGAAAATCGGCGTGCTGGAGGAGGGGAAGAAATTTTGCCGCACCGAGCCAAAGCCCCAGATGGCGGCTGCCAGCAGCGCGGCCATCACTACCAGCGTTGGCGCTTTACGCCGCAACAGTGCCCTGAGCAAACCCTGGTAAATGCGATAGATGCGTTTGTCGTAGGGGTCCGTTTTGTCGACCTCTGGCGGCGCAGCGTCGTGTTTAAACAGCCACCATTTGATCAGCACCGGCGTAATGGTGAGGGCAGAGAACCAGCTCAGCATGAGCGAAATCAGCAGAACCTGGAACAGGGACTTACAGTATTCGCCGGTGGAGTCCTGCGACAGCCCGACGGGCGCGAAGGCCAGGATGGCGATGACCGTCGCGCCCAGCAGCGGCAGCGCAGAACGGCGAATAATGTGGTTAATGGCGCTCAGCAGGGGCGAGCCTTGCTGCCGGGCGATCAGTACCCCTTCGACAACCACGATGGCATTGTCCACCAGCATGCTGAGGGCGATGATCAGCGCCCCCAGCGAAATGCGCTGAAGTTCAATGCCCCAGAGATACATGATCAGCAGCGTGCCCAGCACGTTGAGCGCGAGGGAAAAGGCGATAATGATCCCGCTGCGTACGCCCATAAAGATCAGCAACACACCGACAACAATCGCCAGCGCCATCAGGAAATTAATGATAAATCCGTTAACGGAATCACCGACCTCCGCTGCCTGATCGTAAAACAGGTCGATATGGATGCCTGCCGGCTTTTCGGCTGACATCTGCTCAAGCTTCGCCTCCAGCGCATGTCCCACGTCGATCACGTTTACGCCGGGGATAAAGGAGACGCCCATGGTGACGGCTTTTCTGCCGTTAGCATGGTAGATGCTGGAAGGGGAGGCATCCAGCCCGCGCGACAGGGTGGCAATATCCCGCAAGCGGGTAGCCGCCCCAGCGCCGGGCGGGGTCACGATCAGATCGGCAAGCTCGTCAATATTCTCGAATTCCCCGGTAGGATGCAGGCGAATGGACTCGGTCCCGGCGGGAATGTCTCCGGCGCTGGAGACCACGTTCAGCCTGCTCAACAGGGCGGAAAGCTGGTTCAGCGTTATCCCGCGGGCGGCCATTTTGGTCAGAGAGATGTCCACGTTAATCTGCTGGGTGATGGCACCGCCAATGGCGACTTTGCCCACGCCCGGCACAAGGACCAGCTCCCGGCGCAGCTGCTCGGCATACCGCACCAGTTCCGGATTGCTGAATTCATCCCCGGAAATGGCAAAGAAAAAGCCGAACACGTCGCCAAAATCGTCATTCACAAACGGGGTGACTACGCCCGGCGGAAACTGTCGGGCGGCATCTCCCACCCGGCGGCGCAGCTCATCCCAGATTTGCGGTAGCTCATCTGAGTGGTAGCGCGAGGCAATATTGACCGTGATCTGCGACAGGCCGTTGGAGGAGATGGAGCTGACGTTATCGAGGTAAGGGAGCTGCTGTAGCGCATTTTCCAGCGGCAGGGTGACCTCTTCCTCAACCTGCTGCGCCGACGCGCCCGGATAATGGGCGATCACCACCGCAGTTTTGATGGTAAACGCCGGATCTTCCAGCCTGCCGATGTTCAGCAGGGCAATAATGCCGCCCACGCCCAGCAGCAGAATAGTCAGCCAGACGCGAACCGGATTACTGATAAACTGACGAGAGATATCCATTACAGTCCCCGTTCACGCGTCCAGATGCGTACCGGCTGATTGGCGTGTAGCTCGCCCACGCCTGCGGCCACCACGCGTTCACCGGCCTTAAGCCCGTCGACGACGACGATGCCCTCAGCGCTAACTTGCCCCACGCTGACCTTTCGATCTTCCAGGTGCAACGTTTCGCCTTCGCCCGTTACCACCCAGACGTGCGGCTCATTGCGCGGGCGGTTATCCGGGCTAAAGACCGCCTCAACCGGCACCACCAGCGCCTCGCTGCCCACGCCCGCCGGAAGGTCGGTTAAATTGACGGTGACCGTCCCGCTGACGCCGCCCACAACGGGAAAATCATCCGGGCGGGGCATGGTTAAAATCACCTGCCAGGTCAGGGTGTTGCTGTCGCTACTGCCCGAGTGTTCTTTGTACACTGCGGTGAACTCGCGCCCGGGCAGGGCATTGATCCTCACCACCGGTCTGTACTGCGCATTGCGGATGTCGAAGGTTTTAAACAGATTTTCCGGAAGGCTGAAAACTACGTCCAGCAGGTCTGTACGGGTCAATGTGACGATGGGCTGGCCGGCTGACACGACCTGATGATTTCGCACATGGACGCTGGCCGCTGTCCCGCTAAAGGGGGCGACGAGCGTCATCTGGCTCAATTCTTCTCGCGCAATCTGTAGCGCGGCGTTTGCAGAATCGCGGCTGGCGCGCTGGACATCCATCTCGGCCTTCGACACGGCCTGACGTCCCGCCAGCGTCTGGAAGCGGTCAAATTGCCTCTGCGCCAAGGTTGCCGCCGTTTGCCTGTCGTTCAGACGCTGCCGGGCTTCGCGATCGTTAAGACTGGCGAGCCGTTGCCCCTGTTTGACAACGGCGCCCTGGCGAATGTCCAGTGCCTCAATCTGCCCGGCACGTTTGAACGCGAGATCCGTAGCGTCGCCGGATTCGATGCGGGCGGGAAAGACGCGCTGCTGCGCGTTGCCGGCCTTCACCACCTCTGCGACTTTTACCATTTTCGGCAGGGGCGCGGCGCGATCGGGTTTAGGATCGCACGCCGTCAGCAGTAATAACACAGCGGGCAGAAGAGAGACGTAGCGCTTCACAGTATTCCCCTGATAATAATTGTTTTATTTATTTCGTCATCAATGCTGGGGTGGCGCTATTCTGCCAGGGCCGAGACGACCACATAGGTAAATAAACCGATTGCTGTGCTGGCGATAATGGCAAGCGCGATAAACAAACCAAGGCGAATCAGGCTTAAACCGTACATGCATTCCTCCATGAGGTAGAAGGTGGCGCAGGGTAAATATGAATAAACGTATTGCATGCCTGACTATGAGCATAGTCGGTGAATAAATAAATGTTAAATAACCATTATTAGTGGCGTGGCAGGCTAAGGCGAAACACGTGTGACGATAGCGTATTCGCTTTGAATAACAACCTGATATTCCTGTGCTACGTTTAATAGCATTCATCCCTTTTTTCCGAAAAGGCCTTTGCGCATATACCCCCTGGTTTGATGCGATCTCTCCTGATTCACTCACAGCTGTGTTGGTTATAAAAAGGATGCTTGATATGTATAAAACGATTCTGGTGCCGGTGGATGTTTACGAAACAGCGCTGTCAGATAAAGCGCTACAGCATGCCCAGTTCCTGGCGCAAAGCGCATCGGGTGACGTTCATCTGCTGTACGTTATGCCAAAGTTCTCGGCTGAACTGACCCGCGGTTTTATTGCAGACGCGAGAAAGATGGATGAATATATGGTTAATAATGCTAAAGAAAAACTTGCCGCGCTGGTAAAAAAAATCAACCTGCCGGAAGAAAATGTTCATCTTCACGTTCGCAGCGGGAATATACGTGATGAGGCGATCAAACTGGCGGATGAACTTAACGCCGGCGCAATTATTGTGGGGTCGCGCAATCCAAATATTCAAACCCACTTATTAGGTTCAGAGGCGGCGAGTATCGTTCGTTATGCGCATGTTCCTGTTTTCGTTATTCGTTAATTGCATGAAAGCAAGGTGATTTCTGAAAAGAACCCGAGGAAGGAACGATGATAACAGAAAAGCCTCACCGTCCGTATTATCAACAGACCGTTGATGAAACCCTGACAAATATCCAATCCAGCCTGGACGGACTTAGCAGTGCGGAAGCCACCGTCAGGCTGGACAAATATGGTGAAAATGCCTTACCGCAAAAACCGGGTAAACCCGGCTGGCTGCGCTTTCTGGCCCATTTCAACGATGTTCTCATTTACGTTCTTCTGGTGGCGGCGCTGCTGAAGCTGATAATGGGACACTGGGTGGATATGTTTGTCATTCTCGGGGTGGCCGTCATTAACGCCCTGATTGGCCATATTCAGGAGAGCAATGCGGAGAAATCGCTGCAAAGTATTCGCAATATGCTCTCCAGCGAGGCGGTGGTCATCCGGCAGGGCAGCCATGAAACCATCCCCACCACGGCGCTGGTGCCGGGAGACATCGTGGTTATACGCGCCGGAGATCGCATTCCTGCCGACCTTCGTGTGATAGAGGCGCACAACCTGCGGGTGGAAGAGGCTATCCTCACCGGCGAATCCACCGTGGTAGAGAAAAGCAGCGATGCGCTCAGCGGTGAACTGCCGTTAGGCGACCGTTACAACCTGCTGTATTCCGGCACCACGGTCAGCTCCGGCGGGGGGAAAGGGCTGGTGGTGGCGACCGGCGGCGAGACCGAGCTCGGCCATATCAACCAGATGATGTCGGACATCGAAAAACACCGTACCCCGCTGATGGTGCAAATGGACAAGCTCGGCAAGACCATTTTCATCACCATTCTGGTCATGATGCTGGTGCTGTTTGTTTTCAGCCTCATCTTCCGCGATATGCCCGTTTCAGAGCTGGTACTGTCGCTGATTAGCCTGGCGGTGGCGGCGGTGCCGGAAGGATTACCGGCCATTATCTCGATCATCCTCTCGCTGGGCGTGCAGGCGATGGCGCGCCGCAAGGCGATTATTCGCAAGCTGCCTACCGTGGAAACCCTGGGGGCGATGACGGTTATCTGCTCGGATAAAACCGGCACCCTGACCATGAATGAAATGACGGTAAAAGCGGTGATTACCGCGGATACCACCTACCGCGTGGAGGGCGACAGCTACGAGCCGGTAGGCACTATTCACCCTGTTGACGATCCGACGCCAGTCAGCGTGACCCAGGGATCTGTGCTGGAGCGCTATCTGCGCACTGTCGATCTCTGTAATGACAGCCAGCTGATCAAAGATGAGCAGGGGTTATGGAAAATCACCGGCGGCCCCACCGAAGGCGCGCTGAAGGTGTTGGCGGCCAAAATTCCGCTGCCAGCAGTTGATGCCGAGTTGCGCAGTAAAATCCCCTTTGATTCGC
Organism: Enterobacter cloacae complex sp. P15RS; assembly: GCF_014895905.1. NCBI lineage: Bacteria > Pseudomonadati > Pseudomonadota > Gammaproteobacteria > Enterobacterales > Enterobacteriaceae > Enterobacter > Enterobacter cloacae complex sp. P15RS. Next base: position 41,012 of record NZ_JADBQL010000023.1, read on the forward strand.
AGTACAAATACATGTCCACCCTGTATCGTCTGGGCGACGAAGAGGTAATGTTAATCACCGGTGCGCCGGACGTCCTTTTCCGTCTTTGTCAGCACCAGCAGACCCACAGCGGGCTCGAGCCGTTCAACCTGCACTACTGGGAAGAGAAGATTGAAGAGTATGCGCGCGAAGGGTTGCGTATGGTGGCTGCGGCCTGGAAACCGGCCGCCAGCGGCCAGCGGGAGCTGACCCATGCCGATCTGCAAGAGGGCGTTATTCTGCTCGGCATCGCGGGCATGATGGATCCCCCGCGCCCGGAAGCCATTACGGCCATCGCCGACTGCCTACAGGCGGGCATTCGCGTGAAAATGATCACCGGGGATCATCCGCAAACGGCGATGAGCATCGGGCAGATGCTGGGTATTGGCAACGCGGCGAGCGCCATCACCGGACGCGAGCTGGAGGCGATGGACGACCATCAGCTGAGCGACGCGGCGCAAAAATACGATATCTTTGCCCGTACCAGCCCGGAAGATAAATTCCGCCTGGTGCAGGCGCTGCAAAGTAAACAGGAAGTGGTCGGGATGACCGGGGACGGGGTGAACGATGCGCCGGCGCTGAAGCGGGCAGACGTCGGCATCGCGATGGGGATCAAAGGTACTGAAGTCACCAAAGAAGCCGCCGACATGGTATTAACGGACGATAACTTTGCCACCATTGCCCGGGCGGTACATGAAGGGCGTCGGGTCTACGACAACCTGAAAAAGACCATTCTGTTCGTGATCCCCAGCAACATCGCCCAGGCGCTGCTGATCATTATCGCCCTGCTGGCGGGGAACCTGATCCCGCTAACACCGGTACTGATCCTGTGGATGAACATGGCAACCTCGGCAACGCTGTCGTTTGGTCTGGCGTTTGAAGCGGGTGAAAAGGACATCATGAACCGGCCGCCGCGTAAGTCTAACCTGCACGTGATGGACGGTTACGCCATCTGGCGCGTGGTGTTTGTCGGCCTGATGATTGCCATCAGCGCCTTTGTGCTGGAGGCCTGGCTGCAACCGCGCGGCTACTCGCCGGAGTTCATCCGCACCGTGTTGCTGCAAATGCTGGTGACTGCCCAGTGGTTTTACATGCTCAACTGCCGCGTCACCGACGGCTTCTCCCTGAGTAAAGGTCTGCTGGCTAACAAGGGGATATGGATTGTGAGCGGCGTGCTGCTGGCGCTTCAGCTTCTGATCGTCTATGCGCCGTTCATGCAAATGCTGTTCGGTACCGAAGCGCTGCCGTTCCGCTACTGGATCATTACTTTCCTGGTCGGGTTCGCGATGTTCATGATCGTTGAAGCGGAAAAAGTCCTTACCCGGAGATGGCGCACGACGAAAAAGTGATTGCGTGAGTATGATAAGCCTGCCCACCGGCAGGCTTTCTCTTTTGGATGAGTACAGAACACTATGATTCGATTTGTCGCGTTCGTTTTTACGCTTCGTATGCTGGTTCCCGCTGCATCTGCTGTCACTTACCCGCTGCCTCCCGAGGGGAGCCGCCTGGTGGGAGCGCCGATAACCGTCACCGTACCTGAAGGCAATACCCTGCCGCTCGAAGCGTTTGCAGCGCAGCACGGGCAGGGGTTGAGCAATATGCTGGAAGCTAACCCGGGGGTAGATCCGTTTTTACCGCGTGCCGGTACACAGCTGGTGGTGCCGCAGCAGTTAATTTTGCCGCCAACGGTGCGCGAGGGGATTGTGGTGAACGTCGCGGAAATGCGCCTTTACTATTATCCACCCGGCAGCAATACGGTTGAGGTGCTGCCTATTGGCATTGGTCAGGCCGGGCGCGAGACGCCGCGTAACTGGGTAACCGCCGTTGAGCGCAAGCATGAAGGCCCAACCTGGTCACCGACGCCCAACACGCGGCGCGCTTACGCGAAAGAGGGGAAAACGTTGCCCGCGTTCGTTCCCGCCGGGCCGGATAACCCGATGGGGCTGTATGCTCTCTATATCGGCAGGCTGTACGCTATTCACGGTACCAACTCGAATTTCGGCATCGGCCTGCGCGTCAGCCAGGGCTGCATTCGCCTGCGTAATAACGATATCAAATACCTGTTTGATAACGTTTCGGAGGGGACGCGGGTACAGCTTATCGATCAGCCCGTAAAAGTGACCACCGAGCCGGACGGCAGCCGCTGGGTTGAGGTCCACGAGCCACTTTCACGCAATCGGGCTGAATTTGAATCGACCAACAAGGTGCCGCTGCCGATTACGCCTGCATTGCGGTCGCAGCTCGTGAGCGAGGGCGCGGCCGCTGAGCTGGATCGGCGGTCGGGGATGCCGGTGAGGCTTGCTATGCCCGGTGGCGCTGCGCTTACCGGGGCTACAGGACCGTAGGTCGGGTAAGCGCAGCCGCCACCCGACAAACTTACCGAACGCAGAAAAGCAAAAAGCCTGCTTTAAAAGCAGGCTTTTCAAATTTGGCTCCTCTGACTGGACTCGAACCAGTGACATACGGATTAACAGTCCGCCGTTCTACCGACTGAACTACAGAGGAATCGTGTGAACGGGGCGCATATTATCGACCTGCGTACGCCTTGTCAAAGGATGGATCGCTGACTTTTAACTGTTTGCTGACAAAACCAGCAAAGTGACGTTTTTGCCAACGTAATGCACCATTTTTGTGCAGACATACCCCGAATGGGGCAGATCGGAAACCACTGTCCCGGACTCAAAACTGGCATTAGCGATTGGCTTTCCTTATTTTCAGCCGCTTAGCACAGATATTTTCCCGCCGCCAAAAACTGGCATCCATATTGCAAAACCTGTTTAACAACACAGCCGTTACCGGCACGCTATTTTCGAACAGGGGGCAACATGAACTTAAGACGACTGAAATACTTCGTAAAAATCGTCGATATCGGCAGCCTGACCCAGGCGGCTGAAGTGCTGCATATCGCGCAGCCTGCGCTGAGCCAGCAGGTCGCGACTCTGGAAGGCGAAATGGACCAGCAACTGTTGATCCGCACCAAGCGCGGCGTAACGCCTACCGAAGCGGGAAAAATTTTATACACCCACGCCCGGACGATCCTGCGTCAGTGCGAACAGGCGCAGCTGGCCGTTCATAATGTGGGTCAGACCCTGAGCGGGCATGTCTCCATCGGCCTGGCGCCGGGGACGGCCGCATCGTCTGTCACCATGCCGCTGCTTCAGGCGGTGCGCGCTGAGCTACCGGAAGTGCTGGTTTATCTGCATGAGAACAGCGGTTCCGTGCTCAATGACAAACTGCTCAACGGTCAGCTGGATATGGCCGTGCTGTACGACCGCTCACCGGTTGCCGGGATCACCAGCCAGCCGCTGCTGAAGGAAGATCTTTATCTGGTCGGGACCCGTGATTGCCCGGGGCAGAGCATTGATTTAACCGCCGTGGCGGAGATGAATCTGTTCCTGCCGCGCGACTACAGCGCCGTGCGCGTGCGCGTCGACGAAGCGTTCTCGCTGCGTCGTCTGACGGCCAAAATTATCGGAGAGATTGACTCCATCTCCACGCTGACTGCCGCCATTGCCAGCGGTATGGGGGTGACGGTACTGCCCGAGTCTGCCGCACGTTCACTGTGCAGCGCGGCGAACGGCTGGATGGCCCGCATCACTACGCCATCCATGAGCTTACCGCTCTCTTTGAATATGTCCGCGCGCGGTTCACTGACACCGCAGGCGCAGGCGGTGAAAGAGATCCTGATGTCTCTGGTCAGTAAACCGTCGCTGGAAAACCGCGAGCTGCAACTGGTGAGCTGATATTCCAAATAAGCATAAGATGCTGGTTTTTATTATTTGTTCTACAGCCCGGCTGACTCTAACAATAGCCTTATGTCAGATGCGCCGGAGTGAATCGTGAATTTCCAGCAACTTAAAATTATTCGTGAGGCGGCCAGGCGGGATTACAACCTGACCGAAGTCGCCAACATGCTCTACACCTCCCAGTCGGGCGTCAGCCGGCATATCCGCGAGCTGGAGGAGGAGTTAGGCATTGAGATTTTTATCCGTCGTGGCAAGCGCCTGCTGGGCATGACGGAACCAGGCAAGGCATTGCTGACCATCGCTGAGCGCATTCTCAACGAGGCCAGCAACGTTCGCCGGCTGGCGGATCTCTTTACCAACGACGCTTCGGGGGTGCTGACCATCGCCACCACCCATACGCAGGCGCGCTACAGCCTTCCGACGGTGATCAAAGCCTTTCGTGAAATCTTTCCTGACGTACGGCTCGAACTCATCCAGGGCACGCCGCAGGAAATCGAAGTGCTGCTGCATAACGGTGGGGCAGATATCGGTATCGCCAGCGAGCGGCTGAGCAATGACCCGCTGCTGGTGGCATTCCCGTGGTTCCGCTGGCATCACAGCCTGCTGTTACCCGCCGATCACCCCCTGAACCAGGTTTCACCACTGACGCTGGAAGAGATCGTCAAATGGCCGCTGATTACCTACCGGCAGGGCATTACCGGACGCTCGCGCATTGATGAAGCGTTCAAGCGTAAAGGGCTCACGCCGGACGTGGTGCTGAGCGCACAGGATTCAGACGTGATCAAAACTTACGTCGAGCTAGGGCTGGGGATTGGCCTGGTGGCCGAGCAGTCTGGCGCAGAGCGTGAAGCCGACAATCTGGTGCGTCTGGATACGCGTCACCTGTTCGACGCGAATACCGTCTGGCTGGGGCTGAAACGCGGGCAACTTCAGCGCAACTACGTGTGGCGATTTATCGAGCTCTGCAATGCGGGGCTCTCCGTGGATGAGATCAAACGTCAGGTGATGGAGCCGGAAGAAGTGGCGATTGATTATCAGATTTAGTCGCTAATCAGCTGGCCGGGTAAGGCGCAGCCGCCACCCGGCAAATTTACCGAACCCACAAAAGCAAAAAGCCTGCTATAAAAGCAGGCTTTTCAAATTTGGCTCCTCTGACTGGACTCGAACCAGTGACATACGGATTAACAGTCCGCCGTTCTACCGACTGAACTACAGAGGAATCGTGTGAACGAGGCGAATATTATCGACCTGCGTGCGCCTTGTCAAAGGGGAAAACGACGTTTTTGTTCGTTTGCCGACAATTTCAGCAAACCGATGATTTAATAGCAAATTTGCTTTCAAATTGCACAGCGAATTGCGCCGCCCGCAGGCAGGCGGCGCGAAGGATCAGAACAGAACGGAGTAGTTCAGACCAAACGTACGTCCACGGCCTTTGTAAGTATATAGACCCGGTGCGCCGTAGGTTGGGCTATACAGCCCCGGTGCGCGCTGGCCCCAGGCGGTGGTGTAGTCTTTGTCCAGCAGGTTTTCCACGCTGAAGCTGACTTTCCCCACCGGCAGGGCGTAGCTGCCGAGGAAATCAATGGTGTTATAGCCATCGATCTTCTTACCGTCGGCATCCGACACGTCGAAGGTTTGAGTGCTCTGCACGCGCAGGGCCCAGTCGCCCGGCGCCCAGTTGACCCATGCGCTGGCTTTCGACGGGCTGGCGCTGTCGACCGTCAGCTTCTCCCATTTCCCGTTTTCACGCGTTTCGGACTTGATGGCGTTAAAGTTCGCCCCGGTGCTCCAGTCGCTGTCGGTGAAGAAATAGTCCACCTGGCCTTCAACCCCGTAGATACGACGTTTGTCGTCTTCCAGGTTGATGGTCATGTCGCTCTTGTTGATGGTGATGGTTTTATCCGAGAGCGAGTAGTAGGCCGCCACCTGCGTACGCAGGTTATCGCCGGTGAAGCGCCAGCCAAGCTCGTAGGCGCTGACCTTAATCCCGTCCAGCGTCGAGTCGTTCACGTTCACGCTGTTTTGCAGACGATAGTGACCATCCACCAGCTGATAGGTGCCGGAACCGTAGTACTTCGCCAGATCCGGGATCTCGAAGCCCTGAGAGAAGTTAAACCACAGCTGCTGCTGTTCGGTCAGACGTCCAAGGATCCCGGCGTTAAACAGGAAGTTGTTGTAATCGGTTTTCCCGCCCGGCACCGCGTCTGCGGAGGTCGCTTTGCCCGTGGCAATAGCCTGCTGCTGGGCGTAACCGACAAAATCATCCACCTTGTTTTCGGTGTACTGGTAGCGCACGCCGCCGCTCAGGGTGATGGCGTCAATGTCATAGCTGGCTTGCAGGAACGGCGCGAGGTTAGTGATGCTGTAACCCGGATAACGGCCCACGTTGTAGGCGTTGTCCAGCTCCATGCCGCCGCTCGCCGCCGCTTTGCTTAAGTCGAAGAACTGCTGGTTGGCGTCGAACGTTTCATGGTCGGCATCCACGCCCCAGGTAAGCGTCAGGTCATCCATCGGCTTGCTGTTCAGCGTCAGCTTGCCGCCATAAAAATCGGTTTTCTGCTGGGATGCGCCAATGCTGGTTACCGCGCCTTTGCTCAGCGTCGGGAACGGGTAGTAGGTCAGGCTCTCATCACGGTAGTAAATCTGCGCAACCAGATCCTGGCCCCAGAAGTCGGTGTTCGAGTATTGCAGGTTAATCAGGTGACGCTCTGTGCCCGGGATACGGTCAGAGTTCAGGTTGTCTTTGTTATAGGCTTTGGCATCGCCCGTGACCGCAGCAAAATTCTCCCCGAGGAACAGGCCATGTTTCCCGTCGGATTCGCTCTTGTAGTACTGCGTGGTTAACTGGAGCTGCTGATGATCGTCGATGTTGATGGTGCCTGTTCCCATCACGTCGATACGGTCGGAATACTGCAAGCCGGTCTGGGTGTTATCGATAATCACTTCGTCGCCGTTGCCGTCATACCAGCCGCCGTAGCGCTGATACGAGACCGACAGACGGCCAGACGCGTTATCGTTACCGCCGCTCACGGCGGCAGAAACGTTCTCATCATGGTCGTTATGGCTGTTAAATCCGCTTTTTGCTCCGGTCTGGAACTCGACTTCGGTCTCCGGCTGGCCTTTTTTGGTGACGATGTTCACCAGCCCGCCGGTACTGCCGCCGCCGTAGAGCGAGGTAGCGCCGGAGATCACTTCGATGCGGTCAATGTTAAACGGATCGATAGAGTCGAGCTGGCGGCTGTCGCTGCGGGATGAGTTCAGGCGCACGCCGTCCACCATCACCATCATGGAGCGACCGCGCAGGTTCATGCCGTAGTTGGTACGTCCCTGGCTGCTGACGTCCATGCCGGGGATCAGCTGGGCCAGCACGTCTTTAATCTCTTTCCCGCCCTGGACCTGCTGCTCAATTTCCGCCCGCTCAATAACCCATGTGGTCTGCGCCATCTCTGCCACGCTGCGGTGGGCACGGCTGGCGGAGACCACAATATCTTCTTCCTTTTGTTCTTCCGCCCACGCAGAGGTAGAAAGCATGGCAAGCAGGCACGGATTTAAAACCCAAAGATGAGAACGTTTCATTGTTATGTTGATCCTGAATGTGTGTGTCAGTACTCGGTGGTCTTCATTAATGATTTAAAAACCTGGCTGCTCTCCGGGCTGGTGGTGCTTCGCCAGTGGATAACGCCGGGGGTGGTTGCCAGTTCAAACGGCTCGTCATCGTGAGCGCGATTCAGAATTCGCGCCGCGCGCCAGGCCATCAGGCTGAGCTGGGGTTCGGCAATACCGAGACGGTGCATCCCGGCGTTGACGGCAAACAGGCGGTTGCGCTGCGGGCCGTCCCATTCAAGGGTGAAATCGTTGTTGATGCAGAAGGCGTCATCCTCATCCAGACGCAGTCGGGAAGAGAGTGGGGCCAGAAACGCGGGCTGCACGGCGCGGTAGCCGGTGGCGAAAATCACCACGTCGCTCTCCAGCTGTTCACGCCCGCCGTCGAGATGATGCTGTATGCTCAGGCGCTGCCCGTTTTCCAGGCGCGTCAGCGCCGTCACCGAGCGGGACGGCAGCAGGTGCGCCCAGGGTTTTTCGCGCAACACTTCGAAACGGTGGTACATGGCGCGGTAAATGGCCAGTAACGACTCCGTGGTGATCCCGTCGGAGGTCATCTTCTGTTCCTGCAACATCTGACGACGCGCGTCGTCATCGAGCGTGGAGAAGCTGTCCACATACTCCGGCGTGAAATACTCGTTAGCAAACGCGGCCTCATCCAGCGCGTTGTAATTGTTGCGGCGCGATACCCAGTTGAGGCTCAGCGGCTGGCCCCATTCCCCGCGGAAGATATTCAAAAACAGATCCGCACCGCTCTGGCCGCCGCCGACAACGGTGACGCGTTTGCCCGCTAAATCCGGCGTGCGCAGCATCATCTCGCTGGCGTGGAAGCAGGTATCATCCTGCGCGGTGACGCACTCGGGCAGATTGATCTGCTTACCAATCCCCACGCAGACGTGGCGCGCAAGGAAGCGATCCCGCTGGGTCACCACCTCAAACAGGCCGTTTTGCTCATCAAAGCTGACCTGCTGCACCTGCTGGCTGAAGGCCAGATTCGTCAGGTTATCCGCCGCCCAGCACAGGTAGTCGGCAAACTCCTCGCGAGAGACGGTGCGCTGCTCGGTGGTCAGAAAACGGTAGAACTTCTTACGCTGAACGAGGTAGTTCAGGAAACTGTGGCGGTTGGTCGGCTCCACGGCGCTGACCAGATCCTTCAGGAAGCTGGTCTGCATATGGCAGTCCGGCACCATCATCCCCGGGTGCCAGGAGAAGTGCGGCTTGCGTTCAAGAAACAGCGAGCTAAAACCGTCCAGCCCCTCTGCCAGCGCGGCGATGCTGAGGTTGAACGGACCGATACCGATGCCGATGAAATCATACGTTTTCATTGCGCTGACTCCTGGGAGACCAGAAAAAGAGGGTTATCAAGATCGCAGACGTAGTTCGGCAGCATGCGGCTGCCGCCGTCGTGTTCAGAGAAGGTCAGTTTGACCGGGTTGAGGATCACGCGAATAATCTGCGGCTTAAACAGGTCGAACTTCGCGAAGCGCGCTGCAAGATCCGGATGGGCGGCCATATAGCGGTGCAGCACCTGCGCCAGGATCTGATAGAAACGCGTTTCGCTCACGCCGCATTGCAGGGTGAGGCGCGAAATAAAGCGCAGCACCGTAACAAAGTTGCCGGTTTGCAGGTCGTGGATGATGTAATCCGCACTGAGGCGCGCGGTGACGGCTTTTACCTGTTCCGGCAGGCTCTGCGCCTGCGGGAAATCTTCGTCTACCAGGCGCATATCGCCCTGAAAATCCTTCAGCAGGATGCGCTGTGGAACGTCGTCTTTCATCACCAGCGTGACGTTCTGGCCGTGAGCGATCAGCGCCACGCCGTAGCGGCAGAGCAGGTGATAGAAGGGGATCACCGTCGCCTCAAACAGCCTGTCCAGCCATGCGTCAGCGGTTAAGCCCGAGCGTTTGATCCACGCGTCAATCAGCGGGCGCCCCTGGTTGTCGGTTTCCATCAGCGCCGCCATCAGCACCGCCTGTTCGCCGTCCTGTAAATAGCAGGATGGGTTCTCGCGCCAGATCACGCCCAGCATCTCCTGATAGCGGTACGGCGCCTCAGGCAATGCGGCATAACCCGGATGTGACAGATAGCCGGCGGCGGGTTCGCCAAGTACCTGCGCCCCGGAGCGAATCAGCGTGGCATCGCTGGCGAACTGCTGCTGTAACCAGCGCGAGGCCAGCGGACCGGCGGCAATGTACTTGCCCGGAATACCGCGGTAGCAGGAGGTGTTGTAGATGGTCAGCGGCAGCTTGATGTCATACGGTGCGCGACGGCTGGCGTTAGTCAGCGTGCGCAGGGACTGCTGCGCCAGATACTCATCGCCAAACTCGCCCAGCTCGACCATTTCGCCGCGCGCGAGCTGCGCCAGGAAATGAATGGCAATTTTTTGCTGCCACTGCCACGGATGCAGCGGCACGGGCAGCCAGCGGTCGTCCAGTTCCAGCGCCTGCCAGCAGGCGTCGAACCGGGCGCGCTCGGCATCGTCCATGGCGCTGGCGAGCAGGGCGTTAATGTCGCAATCGGCGTCGCTGCTCCAGACCAGACGCTCGCGCTGCACGGCTACCCAGTGCAGGCGAAAGCGACCACGATATTCCGGCGCGTACTGGCGTAGCGCATCCAGCCCCCAGCCGCGGCGTCCCTTGTTGAAGATAAACTTTGGGTGACCGCGCATCAGGCACTGTAATTCGTCCGGGTCGAGCTGGATCAGCGCATCGGCATCCAGCGCTTCGCGCACCTGCACCAGCTGCATGTCGCCGCGCAGCGTGGCGTAGAGATCTTCCATGTGCTCCGCCGTTTGCGCGTCGCTCATCTCCAGCACGGTGGCGAGTTGCAGCAGCGCGCTTTCCGCTTCGACCGCCGCGCCGCTGGCGGTGGTCAGGGTGTCCGGGTCGATATGCAGCCAGCCCCAGATCCCACGCGTGGCGCGGAACTGCCATGACGCGCTGCCCATGGCGATGCGCCAGCCGTCCGCCGAAACCGGCTCGGCGCGCAGGGTGCGTTCGTATTCCAGTTCAGCGAGGATTTTTGCCACCATCTCGCGGTTCACTTTCTGCCAGAGCGCGTTCACAGTTCCACCTCATGAAAGAAGCGGTGACGCTCGCTCATGATCAGACGAGAGCGCTTGTGCGGGAAGTCAAACTCCTTCACCGTGTCGAAACCGGCGGACGACAGGTGGCGGAACAGACGCTGGTTGTCGAAGCGCGGCTCGGCGACAATACGCGTTGTGCGCGGTTCATCGAGATACAGATAGTGGCTCAGCCCGCGCAGCCAGCTGCGGATATACTGCGCCCCGCGCCAGTGCTCTTCCCCGACCAGCATGTGCAGCCCACGGTCAAAGGACTGCCAGCGGTAGTGGCGGCCAATACGGTCTTCTGGCGCCCAGTAGAGTTCAAAATAGCCGAACGGTTCATCGTCAAAGCAGCCGATCACCGGATAGCAGTACGACGAGTCGAGCTGGCGACGCAGGTAATTTTCCTGTTCGGCCTGCGGACCGGCCATCTCCCAGAAGGCGTTCACGCGCGGGGTATTCATCCAGCGGGTAAAACGCTCGCCGTCCAGCGCCACGTCTGCCACGCGGAAACTCAGGGTGCGCTTAATCTGCGAATCGTAACGGCGATAGACTTCACCCTGCGGGCGGTGAGGGCGCAGCGGGAAATAAAGCTGGCGGCTCTCGTCAAACTGCATGCCGCCGCTCGCCTGCGGACGTTCCCCTTTCAGCCACAGCGGCAGCTGCCAGAAACGTTCACGCGCCAGATAATCCCCGCTTGCGAGGCTAAACAGCGCCTGCGCCTGGGGTTCATCCTGCCAGGCGGCCCACGGCAGGGTAATGCCCGTCAGGGCGGGCGCGGCAACAAACAGCTGGTCGAGCGCCTCCACCAGCCAGCCGTCCGGGATCCCGGCCAGACGATCAAGGACCGCGCTGCCGTCAAGACCCAGGGTCAGCGGCAGGTTTTTTTCCGTAGACGTGCAGCGGAAGCCGTAGCCGGAATGGACGATATTCGCAATGGCCATCACGCCTTCTCCTTATAAAACGGGTTGCTAAAGTCGAAATAGATCACCGCCGGATCGGCGATGGTGTTTTCGTTGCGATCGTGCAGGTAGCAGAAGAAGTTGCCCTTACAGTTCCAGGTCGGGCTGTCGAGCACGTAATCGAGGCAGCGGGTCTGCTTCGCCCTTTTGCGCAGGTCGGCCAGCGCGTCCCGCACGCGGGACATCAGGCTCTCTTCACTGTCGAAGCCGGCAGCGGCGAGGGCGGCGGTCACGGCAAGGGTGGAGTTCAGCAGCAGGTAGTACGGGAAGTAGCGCAGCAGCTGGCTGTCGCCAAAGCGGTTTTCCACGTCGGTTTCGCCCGCTTCTTTCAGCCACGCGTCGGCCCCTTCGGTCCATGCGCTGCCCTGGCAGTCACGGTAGATCAGCCCGACGGGAAAATCCTGCTGCATCTCAACGAGGATATTTTGCTGGTGCGCCAGCAGCACCAGGCCGTAGTCCGCCTCGGCGCTGAACAGGGGGAGTAATACGCGGTCGCAGTAGGCATCCAGCCAGCAGCGCGCGGCCTGGGCAAGCGGGAGATCCAGACGCGCGCTCAGACGGCGAACCGCCGCCGCCAGCAGGCTGTCGCCGCCGTCCGGTGCGGCCTGCGTCAGGCTTACCAGCACGTTAGTTTGCGTTTCAGGGGTAGGGAACAGCAGGTTGACGCGCAGGGCCATCAGGCTCTCTTCCTGAACGACGCCGTGCTCATCGCACAGGCCCGCCCAGCCGTCTTCCTGCATTACGCGCATGGTCGGGTAGCGCGCCTGGAGCCCCTGCCAGCGTTCCGTTTTCGCCAGTCGCGCCAGGCGCATTCCGCGCTTAACCTCTTTCACCGACAGCGTGCGCACGGAGTTGGTCAGGCGCACGCTCAGGGAGAATTTAATCATGTCGCTGTTGGTTTCGCTGTACAGCGAGCGGGAGGAGCTGGTGGGCAGCCACTGCGCGCCCGCTTCGCCCAGGTCCTGAAGGGCACCTTTTTCGACCAGACGCTGGCACCAGGGCTGTTCCAGCAGACAGTCAGCCTGCCACGGGTGCATCGGCAGCAGCCAGCGGGTATCGGTGAAGTGGCCAAGCAGCGCCGGGGCGCTCTGCGCCGCAAAGCGCAGCAGCCGCTCCCGCAGGGAGACATTCAGGCTATCGCCGGTAATCTGCTTACTCTCAACCGCGAACCAGCGCAGCGGGAAGCGGGAGGCAAAATCCGGCAAATAGCGGCGCGCCTCGGCGTCGTTAAACGGCTCGTGCGACTTAGGTGCCGGGTGAAACGCGTGGCCGACCAGCAGCGCCTGTTCCGCTTCGGCAAAGGTCAGCGGCTTATCGCGCAGGTTGGCCCAGTTGTGGCGTAAATCAATGGCCTGCCAGGTATGCGTATGGCTTTCCAGCACGCGCTGCCTGAAGCGCGCCAGCGTATTGGCATCCAGAGATCCGTTGACCGACGGTTTTTGCAGAATGAAATCAATCAGTTGATGAAATGTGACCGCGTCACCACCGTCGCTGTCGGCCTGAATCAGCGTGGCCGGGAAACAATACTGGTGATGCTGCGTGGGGGAGAAATAGCGTACCGGAACCCGAATGGCCTGGGTTGGGGAGAGCGGGATATGAATCTGCGATAACTCATCCGCACGGGTTGCGGGAAGATAATGCCAGTCCTTCGTTTCGCGCAGCAGCGCGTTCAAAAAACACTGGGCCGCAACATCTGTACCGGCGGAGCGGGGCAGAGCACGCATAGATGTACCTCATTCCATGACTGATAATAATTCTCGTTATGATATTCATTCTGTTTACAGCCGCAACTATTTTTGCAATATTTGTTTTCATAAACTTCATAATTTCCACACATTTATTGACATTATCTTCACAATTCTATGCGCGCCTCTATTAATAATCTGACTGATGATATTGCCCCGAAGGCCAACTGGCCCCTGGCGCTGGGCGCCGGTTTACTGGGCATCGGACAAAACGGTTTGCTGGTCATGCTGCCGCAGCTGGTATCAATGACCGGTTTTTCGCTCTCCGTCTGGGCCGGGCTGTTGATGTTCGGCTCGATGCTCTTTTTACCCGCATCGCCCTGGTGGGGACGCCAGAGCGAGCGGCGCGGCTGCAAGATCGTTATGCTGGCCTCGTTAGGCGGCTATCTGGTGAGCTTCGTGGTGATGGCGCTGGTGGTCTGGGCGATGGCGCACGGCGCGCTGAATGCCTTCTGGGGAATGGCGGGCCTGATTCTGTCGCGCATGCTGTACGGCCTGACGGTCTCGGGGCTGGTGCCTGCGGCCCAGACGTGGGCCATTCAACGTGCCGGGCTGGATAAAAGAATGGCGGCGCTGGCGACGATAAGCTCTGGCCTTAGTCTCGGGCGTCTGCTGGGGCCGCCGCTGGCCGCGCTGATGCTCAGCGTCAGTCCGGTCGCACCGCTCTGGCTGATGGCGCTGGCACCGCTTATCGCGCTGCTGCTGGTGCTGCGCGAGGCCGCGGATCCGCCGCTGCCGCCGGTGGCGCATCAGTCGACGCGGTTACAGGCCTCGATGCTGCCTTTCCTGGCGCTGGCGCTGCTGCTGGCGGCGCTGGTCAGCCTGATGCAGCTTGGCTTATCGCCCCATCTCCACCCGCTCTTCAATGGCGATGCCGTGCAAATCAGCCATCATGTCGCGATGCTGCTGAGCCTGGCCGCGCTGGCGACCCTGGCGGCACAGTTTCTGGTGGTGCGCCCGCAGCATTTTAGCCCGAGGGTTTTACTCTTCATTGCCGCAGTTCTGATGGTGGCGGGGCTTGGGCTGATGTGCCTTGCAAGCGTAGCCCTGTTCTACGTGGGCATTGTCATCACCTCGCTGGGTGCCGCCATGGCCACGCCGGGTTACCAGCTTTTGCTTAACGATCGGCTGACGACGGGCAAAGGCGCAGGGGTAATTGCCACCAGCCATACGTTGGGGTACGGGGCGAGCGCGCTGCTGGTGCCCGTGGTGACGCGCTTGTACGGTGAGCAGTTTTTGATTACTGCCGCATGGGGAATGGCGGTGCTGTTTCTCGCGGTGAGCGTGTGGGTACGATCAACGGATCGTACCCCTTAAACATTAGTGGAACGGATGTGAGGACGTGCTCGCAGCGTCCTCGCTTTGCCGCAGACGCTGGAGCGGATCCTGCTGGTAAAACTGGCAAAAACGCTGCCACAACGCCGGGAAGCGAGGGGCGAAAAGCTCGGGTGCGCTAAAGAAATACTCGGACAGCACCGCAAAGCATTCGGCGGGATCGGTCGCCGCATAGGCATCAATGCTGGCCGCACTCTCACCCACCAGGTCTATCTCATCCTGAATGTTTTCCATCGCCGCGTGCAGGTCATGCTCCCAACCTGCGACTTCACGCAGCGGGATCAGCGGCACGCCGCTGGCGCGATCGCCGTTGCGGGTATCCAGCTTATGCGCCACTTCGTGAATAATCAGGTTGAAGCCCGAGGCATCGAACGAGTCCTGAATATCCAGCCAGTTGAGGATGATCGGCCCTTGCTGCCAGCTTTGTCCGGACTGCACCATACGCTGGTTGTGCACCAGGCCGATGTCATCCTCCCACTCGTCATCAACGATAAACGGTGCCGGGTAGATCAGCACTTCGTGGAAGCCATCCAGCCATTCGATGCCCAGCTCCAGCACCGGCAGGCAGAAGAGCAGGGCGATGCGCGAATTTTTAAGCGGGTCGAGCTCGAAGCCCTGTAGCGGTACCAGACGTTTTTGCTGTAAAAAACGCTCTGCCAGCTGAATCAGCTTTGATTGCTCTTCAGGCAAGAGATTCGCCAGCACGGGGATCGCCAGAGCCTCATCCCAGGGCAGCGCCATATTTCGACCAGCGTCGTTCGTTTTCCAGGGCCACTTAATCATCGCTTTGCTCGTTACTCGCACGTGAACAAAATGGAAAGGTCAGGGGCTGTTAGCATGCCAACATACTCTGTATAGCAGTATGACACTCCTCTTCGGCAGTTTGCAGACGGGCAGCCTGTTTAAGAGGAATCCAGCCCGCATAAACTATCACTATGTGCCGTCTGGTTGATAGCGCTTTAGGGGTATCCCCTTCATTTTGTGAAGTATGTCGTGCGCGGCTATGATAAACCTCTTCTCACCCTATGTGCTTAAGGATCTCGTCCGTATGCCCGTCAATTTTGACCTCAACGATCTCTACGCCTTCCGCGCGCTGCTGGAATATGGCAATTTCCGCCTTGCGGCAGAGTCTATCTGCCTTTCCCAGTCGGCACTGAGTCGCAGAATTGAAAAGCTGGAGGCTGCGCTGGGGGCAAAGCTTTTCGACAGAACCACCCGGCGCGTCACGCTGACCCTGTATGGTCAGACCTTTGCCGACCGGTGCGGACAACTGCTTGCCGACGTGGAGTCCATGCTTTCGGATATCGATAAAGCCAGCGAGGAGCGCACGGGGCTGATCACCGTGGCGACCGTGCCGTCAGCCGCGTGTTACTTTATGCCGGACGTGATCCGTCGCTTTCAGTCTCGCTACCCCCGCGTGCGCATAAAGCTGATCGACAGCAGCGCCGGGAATGTTATCGAGGCCGTCACCCGCGGACAGGCGGATTTTGGTATCTGCTTCGCCCAGAATTTGCAGCCCGACATCGAATGTGTCCCGCTGGTGGAGGACGTCTACGTCGCCGCCTGCCGGCGCGACAGTCCGCTTGCCAAAAGAAAAAGCCTGACGTGGCAGGCTTTTTATCAGCAGGATTATATCGGTCTGGATAAGACGTCCGGCAACCGCAATCTTCTTGACCAGCGGGTCGGGCATATTCGACCCGAGCGCCCCAGCATCTGCGAAACGCGGCACGTGACGACCATGCTGGGGATGGTTGAAGCCGGGATCGGCATTGCCGCCGTTCCCGCCATGTCGATGCCCCGCGCCGAGCATTCGCTCCTGACGTCGGTCCCTTTAACCGAGCCCGAGGTCAGGCGGACCGTGGGGCTGATTCGCCGTCGCGGGCGGATCCAGTCCTATATTGCTGCCGAACTGGAAGCGCTGATCACCGAGCAGTATCGCGATCTGCGCTAACGGGCTGTAGGCCGGTTGCCGTCACGATCGGTGCTGCATCCGGGGAAGAGAGAAAGGCCAGCAGCGCTTTCCCCCGTTCAGGATGGTCGGCGCTCTGGGTCACGGCGCCGGCGAAGCGAGTAATGTACTGCATGTCGTCAGGCAGCTTGCCCACAAACGTCACCCCGGGTACCGGCAGAAGTTCGCTGACCTGCTGAAAGCCGAGGTCGTATTTCCCTTTCGCCACCTCAGACGCCACCGGGATGCGTTCAACCCGGTGCGCTTTACCGTGAACCTGGCCGTCGATGCCCAGTTTCCCGAACAGCTCGCTCTCGACATACCGGCCGCTGGCGCTGTCGGAATACGCCATGGATTGGGCCTTCAGCAACGTTTGTCGAAGGGCAGCCGCCGTACTGATATCCGGCACCGGCGCGCCCGCTTTAACGACCATCCCGACGGGCGAATCCGCCAGCTCCACGCGGGAGCCCGGCGCCGTCCAACGATCCTGTTCAAGCTTTTCCAGCGCATCGCCAACCATAATCACCACATCCGCTTTTTCGCCCCGGGCGAGCCGGGCGGGAATAGCCTGCGGCGTTTTGCCCATCGACGGGCCGGAGATCAAAACGAGCCTGTCGCCGCTTTTCGCCTCATACTGCGGCGCCAGCTTCTCCAGCGCCGCTCTGAAGCCGCCAGAAATCATCACCGTCACATCCTGTGCAAGCGCGCCCGCGCTGAGGATGGAGAAGGTCAGGGCGGCAATCACCGTTCTGAATTTAAGCATCATCAATCACTCCTCAACGGCGGTGTGCAGGGCTACCGTACGGCGACGATAGAGATAGAGCGTTGCCAGCAGGGCGCAAACGGCGGCAAAGCTCATCCAGTAGCCCGGAGAGGCTTTGTCCCCGGTGTACTCAATCAAGGCGGTCGAGATCACCGGCGTGAAGCCGCCAAAGACGGCGGTCGCCAGGCTGTAAGCCAGTGAGAAGCCCGCTACGCGGACTTCTGTTGGCATGATCTCCGTCAGGGCCGGGATCATCGCGCCGTTATACAGGCCATAGAGGAAAGAGAGCCACAGCAGTACGGTCAGCATCATGGAGAAGCTCGGGGCGGCGGCCAGCATCGTCAGCGCCGGATAGCTGGTTGCCAGCGCCAGCAGCGTCATGGCGATCAGCACCGGCTTCCGCCCGAAGCGGTCCGAAAGCGCGCCGCCGATCGGCAGCCAGATAAAATTGGACACCGCCACCAGCAGCGTGACCAGCAGGCTGTCCGACGCGCTCAGCATCAGCACTTTTTTACCGAAGGTCGGCGCGTAAACGGTGATCAGGTAAAAGGCGGTGGTGGTCATTGCCACCATCAGCATGCCCGCGACGACAACCTGCCAGTTGGCGAGCAGCGTTGTGAAGACCTGACGCATCGCCAGATGGTGGCGACGGGCGCTGAACTCCTCGGTCTCCTCCAGCTTGCGGCGCAGGAAAAAGATGAACGGCACAATCAGACAGCCAAACAGGAACGGGATACGCCAGCCCCACTCGCGAATGGCGCTCTCTTCCAGCACCACGTTCAGCGCGAAGCCCATCGCCGCCGCGACCATAATGGCGACCTGCTGGCTGCCCGACTGCCAGCTGGTGTAAAAACCCTTGCGGCCCGGCGTGGCGATCTCCGCCAGATAAACCGAGACCCCGCCCAGCTCAGCGCCTGCCGAAAAACCCTGCAACAGGCGGCCGGTCAGCACCAGCAGCGGCGCCCACAGGCCAATGCTCTGATAGGAAGGGATCAGCACAATCAGAAACGTTCCGGCGGCCATAATCGACAGGGTGACGATCAGCCCTTTACGGCGACCCACTTTATCAATGTAGGCCCCGAGGACAATGGCCCCGATCGGACGCATCAGAAAGCCCGCGCCGAAGACGGCGAAGGTCATCATCAGCGAGGCAAATTCGCTGCTGGCCGGGAAGAACGTGTGGGCGATATAGGTGGCGTAAAACCCGAACAGAAAGAAGTCGAATTGCTCAAGAAAGTTGCCCGACGTGACGCGGAAAATCGCGCCGGCTTTCGCCCGGACGGTTGCAGGTGAGGTTGAGGAAACCATGGTTATCTCCAGTTTTTATAGCGACGTTATGCTCGTCTGTTTCTGAAAACTGGATCAGGATGTGAGAATTAATAAGCGCAAAAAGCGCATGAATTGATGCGTGCCGCGCATGAATGACAATGTGTTGACCAGGATTTACATAGGCAACAATAACTTAACATTTGGGTGATCTTTTATTTACCTGTTTTCGCTAAGTTGCTGAAATCGCTGTTTTGTGACGTCGCGCAGAGGTGAAGCCAGGCAAAGCCTGGCTTCGGTAATTTAGCGCAGCGCGTTGGCAATGGCGCTAAACATCAGCGACGCTTCCAGCGGCTGGGCGCTGAATGACGGCTCCGCCTGTGGCCAGGTGGACCACTGAACAATCACCAGGTTTTCCTTCTGATTGACCACAATCATCTGGCCGAAAATGCCCAGCGCCCAGAGGGAGTCCTTCAGCGAATCCTCGACCTTTGGCTCTACGTTTGTGGCGTTGGCCGGCACCTCATTGTTCCACCACTGATAGCCGTAAAGACCTTTCGGATGCGCGGCGGAGACAGAACCTTTTGCCTGCGTCCACTCGGAGGACTGCTTCACCCAGCCGTCAGGGAGGATCTGCTTCCCGTCCGGCAGCGTACCGTTATGCAGGATAAATTCCCCGAAGCGTCCCCAGTCTTCCAGGGTTGCGTTAAATCCGTGCGCGCCCACGTCGTGCTGGCCTTTGCTGTAGGCATGCCATACGCCGTCGCTGGCCATGCCGTACGGCTGCCAGATGCTTTTCTCCAGATACGCGGCGAGCGTCATGCCGGTGGCGCGCTCAAGCACATCGCCTAACAGCCACGCGCCGCCCGAGGAATAGGACCAGTTTTCCCCCGCCGGATGTTCGCGGCGTAACCCTTTCACCAGCGTGCGTACGCAGTCGTAGGTGCCCGGCTTCGCTTCGCATTCGGTAAGCCGGGCGAAGTCTGACTGCGGGTTGGTGTAATCTTCATTCCACGCCACGCCGGAGGTGTGGGTGATGAGCTGTTTCAGCGTGACGCCGTCCCAGGCGGTGCCTTTTAAATCCGGTTCGTATTGGGTGACAAGGTCGTCCAGAGAGTGGATTTTACCCTCTTTGATCGCCACACCCACCAGCGCGGAAACCACGGATTTGCCCACGGAGCGCGAGGTCCAGAGCGTTGAGTCGGTATTGCCTTCTCCCAGATATTTATAGGCCACTTTGCCATTTTTCAGCACCAGCATGCCGCTGACGTTCTGGCGCTTCAGGTAATCCTGAAGATCATAGGTTTTGCCATTTACCTGATAGCGGGCATCTGTGAGCGGTTTTTCTGCGGCGAGCAGCGGCGAGGCGTTGCCGTGGCGGAATACATCGCCCGCGTAGTTGCGGTAGTCATTGCGAAAGCCCACCACGCGGTCGGCCTGACTCCAGGTGAGCATCGTATGGGCGTCCGGGAGTTTGGCATCAAAAGGCGCCGGACAGGTCGTGAGGTCGGTGCCGCCACAGGCAGCCATCGCGGCAGGCGAGACCAGGCTACCGACGACAAGCGCCGCGAGCAGCGTGCGATTGGTTTTGTTTTTCATATTTATCTCGTTTGGCTCAGGAAGGATTTCAGTTTAAGAACCCGCGCCCTATAATAAAAAGCGCGTTATGGGGGAAAATCCCCCGTAAAATTCGCGTGGAGAATAACGTGGCAAACCTGATCTACTCTTTTGCCCAGCTTGAGGCGTTCACCGCCGTCGCTGAGCACGGCAGCCTGATGAAGGCGGCCAGTAAACTCGGCAAAGATCGTACAACCCTTCGCGATCTGATCGATTTTCTTGAGGATGGGCTGGGCTACGCGCTGTTCCTGCGGGAGGGGCGCAGCCTGCGCCTGACGCCGGAAGGGGAGCAGCTTCAGCGGCAGGCGCACCTGCTGATGCGGCAGGTGAAAGCGTTTGAGGCGTTTGCCCGTACGGTGCCGGACAGCGCCACGCAGGACATTGCCCTCGTTTACGATCCTTTCACCCCCAGAGCCTTTTTGCAGGCGCTGATTGCCACGCTGGCGACGCAAAAAATTCGCCTGAGCCTGACCAGCGCGTCGCGCGATGAGGCGGAAGCCATGCTGGCGAGCGGTCAGGCCGATCTGGGCATCTGCCAGGCGCGCAACCGCAGCGTGGGCAATGAGATGGAGTGGCGGGCATTAGGGGCGATCGAAATGGATTTTTACGCCGCAACGGCGCTTTTTGCGGAGGTGGCATCGCCGGTGTCGCTGCTCGATCTCTCCCTGGTGCCGCAGGTGATCATGCATGCCGCATCCGACGAGCCGGTTGCGCGTCGCCTGCAAATTTCAGGGCACACCCTTTTCACTAACGAACTGGAGATGCTGCGCGGCCTGCTGGAGCAGGGGTGCGGCTGGGGTTTTTTGCCGACCCATCTTCACGCGGCGCGGTGGAAAAATGTAAGAAGGCTGCCCACCGAAGTGGGCAGCCAGGGGATAAGTCAGACGATGGTCACCATCTGGAAGCCGGGCAGCGACAAGCGCGGGCTTATCAACGATACGCTGTCGCTGCTGCCGGCATTATGGAAACGCTCAGCGCTGTGAGCACCCTTTGCACTGTTTGTTCTGGATCTGCTGGAAGAAGTCGTTGCCTTTGTCATCCACCAGGATAAACGCCGGGAAGTTTTCTACTTCAATTTTCCAGATTGCTTCCATTCCCAGTTCCGGATACGCCACGCACTCCAGGCTCTTGATGCTGTTTTGCGCCAGCACCGCTGCCGGGCCGCCGATGCTGCCGAGGTAGAAGCCGCCGTGCTTATGGCAGGCGTCGGTGACCTGCTGGCTGCGGTTACCTTTTGCCAGCATGATCATGCTCGCCCCGTGGGATTGCAGCAGGTCCACATAGGAGTCCATGCGCCCCGCAGTGGTTGGGCCGAGTGAGCCAGACGCATACCCTTCCGGGGTTTTGGCCGGACCGGCATAGTAGATTGGGTGATCTTTCACGTACTGCGGCAGCGCTTCGCCGTTATCGAGCAGTTCCTTCAGCTTCGCATGGGCGATGTCGCGCGCCACGATGATGGTGCCGTTAAGGGACAGACGAGTAGAAACCGGATGCGCGGAAAGCTGTGCCAGGATCTCTTTCATCGGTTTGTTGAGGTCAATGCTCACCACGTCGCCTTCATCCTGCTGGCGCAGGGATTCAGGAATATACTGGCCCGGATTGTGCTCCAGCTTCTCAATCCAGATCCCATCGCGGTTAATCTTCGCTTTGATGTTGCGGTCAGCGGAGCAGGAGACGCCCATGCCGATTGGACAGGAGGCACCGTGGCGCGGCAGGCGGATAACGCGAATATCGTGGGCGAAGTATTTCCCGCCGAACTGTGCGCCGAGGCCGAGGTTTTGCGCTTCCTGAAGCAGCTCCTGTTCGAGCTGAACGTCGCGGAACGCCTGGCCGTGCGCGTTGCCTTCGGTTGGCAGTTCATCGTAGTAGCGCGCAGAGGCGAGCTTGACGGTTTTCAGCGTGGCTTCTG
The DNA here is from genome assembly GCF_014895905.1 of Enterobacter cloacae complex sp. P15RS. NCBI lineage: Bacteria > Pseudomonadati > Pseudomonadota > Gammaproteobacteria > Enterobacterales > Enterobacteriaceae > Enterobacter > Enterobacter cloacae complex sp. P15RS. The sequence goes on from NZ_JADBQL010000023.1 coordinate 62,988, forward strand.
CGGAGGTGCCGCCGATAACAAAGGCAATATGGTACGGTGGGCAGGCTGCGGTGCCGAGGGTGCGCATCTTTTCAACCAGGTAGTTTTTCAGCTTCGCCGGGGTAATCAGCGCCTTGGTTTCCTGGTAGAGATAGGTTTTGTTGGCAGAGCCGCCGCCTTTCGCCATGCACAGGAATTTATACTCGTCACCGTCGACGCTGTAGAGGTCAATCTGTGCGGGCAGGTTGGTGCCGGTGTTCACCTCTTTATACATATCCAGCGCCGCATTCTGCGAGTAGCGCAGGTTGTCTTCAATATAGGTGTTATACACGCCCTGGCTCAGCGCCGCTTCGTCACCGCCGCCGGTCCAGACGCGTTGGCCTTTCTTACCCATAATGATTGCCGTGCCGGTATCCTGACAGGTTGGCAGCACGCCTTTCGCCGCAATGTCCGAGTTGCGCAGGAATTGCAGGGCCACGTATCGGTCGTTCTCGCTGGCCTCCGGGTCGCTCAGAATAGCCGCAACCTGCTTCTGGTGAGAGGTGCGCAGCATAAACGCGGCGTCGTGGAAGGCCTGCTGTGCCAGCAGGGTCAGCGCTTCGGGCTCCACCTTCAGCACTTCCTGACCGTCAAACTCGGCAACGGAGACGTGCTCTTTGGTCAGCAGATAGTATTCGGTGTCGTCATGCGCGAGCGGGAAGGGGTTCTGGTAGAAAAACGGTTTGTTTGACATAGCGTATTGCTCCACAAAAATAAAACCGCCGGAGGAGAAGTCCGGCGGTCAGGAATCAGAACATCATGGACATCCACGGGTAGCCAATCAGCAGCAGGGCCGCCAGGAAGATGGCGCCGAAGATGGTGCCGAGGCGCCAGTAGTCTTTGGTTGGCAGGTAACCGCTACCGTAGTAAATCGGGCTTGGACCAGTACCGTACGGGGTGATGATCCCCATCACGCCCAGCGAGGTCACCATCAGCAGGACGAACACTTCCATATTCATGCCCGGAATGGTGGAGGCGATGGTCAGCATCGCCGGCAGCAGCGCCGTGGTGTGCGCGGTGGTGCTGGCAAACAGGTAGTGCAGCAGGTAGAACGCCAGCAGCAGGACGATGGTCGCCACGCCTGGAGAGATACCGCTCATCAGCAGGCCGCCTTCTTTACCCAGCCAGCTGATAAAGCCGGTGGAGGAGAGGCCATCCGCCAGCGCCACCAGGGTGGCGAACCACACGAAGGTGTTCCAGGCGGCTTTGTTGCCGGTGATGTCGTTCCACTCCAGTACGCCGGTCCACAGCATCAGTCCGACGATGAGCAGGGCAGCCATCGCGGGCTCAATCCATGCGGCGGCGAAGATCCACATCAGCAGCGCGCAGCACACGAACACCAGCAGCAGGATCTCATTGCGCGACAGTTTGCCCAGTTTTTCCAGCTCACGGGTCGCCCACAGCGGCACTTCGTTGTTCACCTTCACTTCCGGCGGGTAGAACCAGTAGGCCAGCAGAGGCATGGTCAGGATCAGCAGGATGCCCAGCGGCAGGAAGGCGAGGAACCAGGTGCCCCAGGAGATATCAATCCCAACGGTGCTTTTTACCAGCGCCAGCGCCAGCAGGTTCGGCGCAAGGGCGGAAAGGAACATGGAGCTGGTGATACAGGCCGCGGTAATGGCCACCCACATCAGATACGAACCGATTTTACGCGCGCTTGGGTCGTTCGGTTTTGAACCGTACAGCGGCGGCAGGTTGGCGATAATCGGGTAGATGGTCCCACCGCTGCGCGCGGTATTGGACGGGGTAAACGGTGCCAGCAGCAGGTCCGCGAAGGTAATCGCGTAACCGAGCGTCAGGCTGCGACGGCCCAGATATTTCACCAGAATCAGCGCCAGGCGGCGGCCGAAGCGGGTTTTGTCGTAGCCCGCGGCAAACATAAAGGCACCGAAGATCAGCCACACGGTGGAGTTACCAAACCCGCTCACCGCCCATTTAAAGGAGGCGCCCGCCAGCTTGAATTTCGGGTCAGCCAGCTGTTCGGGGCTAAAGAGCACCCACTGGCTGCACAGCGCAATCGCCACCACGCCGGTGAGGCCGATTACGGCGCCCGGCAGAGGTTCGAAAATCAACCCAACGATGACGCCAACAAAGATGGCGAAGTAGTGCCACGCATAAGGCGGCAGCCCTTCAGGAACGGGGACAAACAGCAGCAGAACGGCAACGATGATGGGCAGGGCCATCATCAGCAGGCGTTTTGCTGTTCCATTTGATGCCAGATTCGCCGCAGGAGGCGTTACAGCAGTTTTTGTTTTCATAGTTTCACGTCTTAAGTTGTCAAAAATTCGTCGTACAGCGAAAACACAAATTCGATTGCTTTATTCGTTTTGCTTTTTTTAGTTATTTAAGGTGCGTTTTTGTGTTTTCAGTAATAGCGATTTAACGCATTTTTGTTTGCGCTAAATAAAAAATGATGATGTTTTTATATTGCGCCTTTGGATGCCATTACTATTGATCGCGATCAAAAAAATAGAATTATGAGCGTATTTTTATACTTTTTATAATAACCACTCGGAGTAGTGTGGTTATTCGCTGGTTTTACGCATTTCATGTATCAAATTTATAACAT